>JAICXZ010000520.1 GCA_025934475.1 Mucilaginibacter sp.
ATCGAGTAAATATCGTGGTGAGGCGGCGGCGATATCAGGCCCACGCCCGGAGTTGAGTGACGTACTTTAGCGATCCACTCATCTACTTTGTGACCTGGCAGCTGCCCACCTTCGCCGGGTTTTGCACCCTGCGCCATTTTTATCTGTAATTCGTCAGCATTGGTCAGGTAGTTAGATGTAACACCAAAACGTGCTGAAGCCACCTGCTTGATTGCCGAGCGCATGGAATCGCCGTTTGGCAATTTCTCGTAGCGTATCTCGTCTTCGCCACCTTCACCGGTATTGCTCTTGCCGCCTATGCGGTTCATGGCAATAGCCAGCGTGCTGTGTGCTTCGTGCGAAATTGAACCGAAGGACATTGCACCTGTGGCAAAGCGCTTCATGATCTCCTCAGCAGGCTCTACCTGGTCAATCGATACCGATTCGCGGTGATGCGCGAAATCCAGCAAACCACGGATGGTATAATGTTTTTCGCCTTGCTCGTTAATGAGCTTAGCGTAGTTTTTGTAAACGTTGTAGTCGCCGGTACGGGTAGCGTGCTGCAGCAGGTGTACCGTCTGCGGGTTGAACAAGTGCTCTTCGCCCCTGCGCTTCCACTGGTAGATACCGCCCTCCGGGAGTAAGCGATCAGTATATTTCGAGCTAGCGAAACCGATCTTGTGCTTACAGAGCGCCTCGCGGGCAATTTCGTCGAGACCTAAACCACCGATACGGGTTACCGCGCCATCGAAGTACTTGTCAACAACAGTTTTGTTCAAACCAAGTATCTCAAACACCTGCGAGCCGTGGTACGACTGCAAAGTGGAGATACCCATTTTAGAGAATATCTTCAACAAGCCATCGTTGATCGCTTTCACGTAGTTTTTCCTCAGTGATTTAGCGTCAAGGTTAGTTTCCAGGCTGCCATCATTCTTGATCGTTTCGATTGTCGACAACGCCAGGTACGGGTTGATCGCCGTAGCACCGAATGCCAGCAATGTTGCAAAGTGGTGTACTTCCCATGCATCGCCTGCTTCCGACACCAAACCTACTGCACCGCGTAATCCTTTACGCACCAGGTGATGGTGAACAGCAGACACAGCCAGCAATGACGGTATCGGCGCGTGCTCAGAGTCGATAGCACGATCCGAAAGGATCAGCACCTCGAAGCCCTCGCCTACCGCGTCTTCAGCGTAGCGGCACAGCCTTGCGAGGCCTTTTTCCAAAGAGCCCGGCATGCCATCGGCCACAAAATAGGTTTGCAGCGTTTTAGCGTGGAACGAACCGGTATCTATACTGCGCAGTTTTTCCAGGTCATGGTCGATGAGGATCGGCCATTTCAGGGCTACGCAATGGCAATGCATCTTGTCTTCGTCTAAAAGGTTGCCATTGTTACCTATGAAAGTTGCCAAACTCATCACCAAACGCTCGCGTATCGGGTCAATAGGCGGGTTAGTTACCTGGGCAAAAAACTGTTTGAAATAACTTGATAAATGCTGCGGCTTATCAGAAAGAACCGCCAGGGGCACATCAGTACCCATTGAGCCTATCGGCTCTTTGCCATCAACAGCCATTGGCTTAATGATGGTATCAATATCTTCGCGGGTGTAACCGAATACCTGCTGGTAACGGAACACAGCCTCAGGAGCAAGCGGCGCGAATGCCAAACGCGGCTCGGCCAGATCCTCCAGTTTAATCTTATAATTTTCGAGCCATTGGTCGTAAGGCTGGCGCGATGCTATTTGATGCTTGATCTCGTCATCAGAAATTATCTTTCCTTTGTGCGTATCAACCAGCAGCATTTTGCCCGGCTGTAAACGGCCTTTGCGGGTTACGTTGGCAGGATCAAGTTTCAATACGCCTGCTTCAGAAGCAGCTATTACACGGCCATCTTTCGTCACCAGGTAACGCAACGGACGCAGACCATTACGGTCAAGCGTAGCGCCGATCAAGCGCCCATCAGTAAACGTTAAAGCTGCCGGACCATCCCATGGCTCCATCAAAGTAGCATGGTATTCGTAGAATGCCTTCTTGATCGGGTCCATCTGTTCGTTGCCGTCCCATGCTTCAGGAACCAGCATCATCATTACGTGCGGTAATGAACGGCCAGAGTGGAGTAATACTTCTATAATATTATCAAGACAAGCAGAGTCAGATTGGTTATTGTCGATCACCGGAAGAAGCATTTCCATCTCTTCGCTGGTGAAATATTGCGAGACAAATGAACGCACACCAGAATAGAACCAATTCAAGTTACCAGTCAGCGTATTGATCTCTCCGTTATGCGCCAACAGGCGAAACGGCTGCGCCAGTTTCCAGCTTGGGAATGTATTGGTAGAGAAACGGCTGTGGATCATCGCCAAACCCGAGGTCATCCTTGGATCGCTCAGATCGGCAAAGTACTGGCGCAGCTGGTAAGTGGTCAGCTGGCCCTTATATACGATGGTTTTGCATGAAAGCGAGGTGAAATAGAAGTGATCACCGGCGCCGGGTATCGTTTCAACGATCGTCTTATTAATATAGCGGCGCAGTACATAAAGCTTGCGCTCAAAATCGTCAACATTGGTAATGCGTTGCGGACGCTGGATGTACAGCTGTTCCACATCAGGTTCAACCTGGCGGGCGGTCTCTCCTATTACGGATGAGTTTACCGTCAGTTTACGGTAACCTAGTTTTATCATGCCGAGTTTTTCGATCGCGTTGGCGATCACCATGCGGCAGGCTTTCTTTACGGAAGGGTCCTTGGGCAGAAAGATCATGCCCACACCATACTCACCCGGCTCAGGCAGGCTGATCTCCAGATTGGAGCATTCTTCCATTAAAAATTCATGGGGCAATTGTATCAGGATACCCGCGCCATCGCCGCTATCTGGATCACAGCCGCAAGCGCCGCGGTGTTCCATATTCTCCAGCATGGTCAGGGCATCATCTATAATCTGGTTCGATTTATGGCCATTAATATTGGCTATAAAACCGGTTCCGCATGAGTCGTGTTCAAATTCCGGCCTGTACAGGCCCTGCTGGGGGCTATCCTTTTGATCCATCTTTATCTCGCTGTTTCTAGTCGTTTTTTTAATAGGTGCGTAATCACGAAATTACGAATTATATATCTTTTTTGTAAAATACTCATTAATTTTTCCGATTATGTTAAAAACTATCACACTCAACCTACAAAATTTAGCAATTTATTAATAAACAAACAACAATTATATCAATCTCATAATCCGATCTTTTTAGTTGATATGCCTGCATAGCAATGGATATTTGATTAAAATCATAAAAAACGTCCCATTTATTGTATAACTTTCACTTTAACCCTGATATTTTTTGGAATTATTACATTTGCGCCAAATGAACGAGACCAGCGAAAAGACCAGAGCAGTTTTCCTTGACCGCGACGGTGTATTGAACCAGGAAATGGGCGACTACGTTTGCCGCATCGAAGACTTCCACATATTAGAATATAATATAGAGGCATTGAAAGAGCTGCAGGACCGTGGCTATTTATTAATAGTGGCCACCAACCAGGGCGGCCTGGCCAAAGGCTGGTATACCGAGGAGCAGCTCGCCGAAATGCACCAATTATTAAAAGCGACTTATAACGCTGGCGGTGTGGAGCTGACTGACATCTACTATTGCCCGCATCACCCGGATTATACCGGCGAATGCGATTGCCGCAAGCCAAAACCGGGCTTACTGTTGCGCGCGATAGAGAAATATAACAT
>JAICXZ010000751.1 GCA_025934475.1 Mucilaginibacter sp.
ATCCAGTCTCTTGCCCACCTTCTGTTTCTTGAGGAGAAATATTGCACCTAAAATGGTCGCCTTCATATTCCCCTGCTCATCTGGTACTAGTATCTTATGCATCTCGTACCAGTTCTCGCTCAGGGTGTACCTGGTCGCCAGCAGGGTAACGGTAATATCGACTATATCCTTATCCGCGTAATGAATAAAGAACTGATCTTCCGGCAAAACGCCGTTTTCGACCTCTTTCGCATAAAGGGCAACAAATTTTTTGCAGACCTCATTGTCAAATTCAACATCGGCCAGTTCGGCAATCATAAATGGCCCGATGTAAGTATTGGCGATGCCATCCCAATCGATCATCCGGCTACCGTAAAGCAGTAACAACCGGATAATCTCCCGCTCCTGGTTCGATTCATCCTTCTTGACGGGCTGCTCAATGGGAAGATCTTCGGGCGGCAGATAATCGGCCGGCTCAATGGTTTTCGGGCCTTGCTGCTGCGAGTCCTTCCTGGCTTTGGCAAGCCGCATTTTATTAAGCTCGGACAGCAAAGCCCGCTCGTCGATCTCGAGTATGTGGCTGCATTCTTTAATAAAAACGGACGCTTTGATTGAATCCGGAATCTTGGCAATACTCTCGACAATCTCCCTGATTACATCGGCACGCTTGATCGGATCATTTCCGGCATCTTTTAGTAAAATATCGGTTTTATAAAGGATGAAATCTTTACGATGCTGAGCGATATGATTTTTGAAGCCGTTGGTTCCAACCAGTCGCACGTATGAATCGGGGTCGTGGCCGTCGGGGAAAAGCACTACTTTTACATTCAGTCCTTCTTCCAATATCATGTCCAGTCCCCGCAATGAGGCCTTGATACCGGCAGCATCGCCGTCATAAAGTATTGTGATATTTTTGGTGAATCGGCCGATCAGCCTGATCTGCTCTACCGTAAGTGAAGTACCGGACGATGCCACCACGTTTTCAATCCCCGCCTGGTGAACCGAAAGCACGTCGGCATAACCCTCAACCAAATAACAATTATCCTCATCCCTGATTGCTTTTTTGGCGAAATAGAGCCCGTAAAGCACATTGGATTTATGGTATATCTCTGATTCGGGCGAGTTGACATACTTCGGAACGCTTTTGTCACTCTTCAGGGTACGTCCGCCAAAAGCGATCACCCTGCCGGTAAAACTGTGGATCGGGAACATCACGCGTCCGCGATAACGGTCATACATCGTTCCATTATCTCGTTTTACCGATAATCCGGTTTCTTCCAGATATTGTGCCTGGTAGCCTTCCTTCTGGGCTTTGCTTGTAAAAGCTTCCCACTGGTCTGGCGAATAACCGAGCTCAAACTTGCGTATGGTTTCGTTATTGAACCCGCGCTCTTTGAAGTAACTTAACCCGATATTTTGTCCTTCTTCGGTTTCCAGCAAACTTTCGTGAAAGAATTTGGCTGCATAACCACTTACGATCATGAGGCTTTCGCGATGATTTTCCTCTTCCCTGTTCTCTGATGACTCTACGGTTTCCTCAACTTCAATCCCGTATTTCTTTGCGAGCCATTTCAGCGCCTCGGGATAGGTGAACTTCTCGAGCTCCATCAAAAAAGTTACGGCTGAGCCGCCTTTACCGGAGGAGAAGTCTTTGAAAATTCCTTTGGCAGGAGACACAGTGAATGAGGGTGTCCTTTCGTTGCTGAATGGCGATAAACCAACGTAATTGGCACCGCGTTTTTTTAGCTGAACAAACTCACCAACCACCTCGACGATGTCGATAGCTTCCATAATACGGTCAATGGTGGGTTTGGTGATCATTCAATTTTGGGCCGATGACAAAAATAACCTTTTGCGTTTAACAGTTCCTTAATTGCTTTAATAAAGTTACCAACGGCTGTAGCGGCAACGGGCTTAATATCGTATATATCTTTAATAAAATCAGAGGGTTAAAATGAGAAGGATAATTTTTGTTTTGCTGGCTTGTTCATGCATATTGACTGCCTGCGTAAAGAGTAAGGGGATTTATAAAGAGGAGCTTTTCATCGCCGCAACCATGGGCAATAGCAACTGGGTTGCCACTCCATCTGCAAACGTGATTGCCAATACCGACTCGGTACAAATACAAGGTTTAAAGGAAACAATCCCTGGCTCCCAGAAACTCCTGATCAGGCTGAAATTTAATGGTCCGGGGACTTATACCATCACCGGTCAGCAAGCTAGTTACATCAACTACTTTGAGGCGGCATCTTTCAAATACCCGCTCGATACCACGCAAACAAATAAGGTTACGATTACAAGCTACAACTCGATAGACGGCATCATCACAGGTTCGTTTCAACTGCATTTTGCTGATGCGTCTACCGGCAATAAGATTGATTTTACTAACGGCAGTTTCTGGCTGCAGATATTATAACGTTCAATTTGTCTGGGGCTTCCTTTTGAGAAAAGTAATGGCAATACCAGCCAAAACGATAACGCTTCCGGCTATTTCTTTGAAGACTAATTTTTCATGCAGGAATAGTGTCGCCCAGAT
>JAICXZ010000815.1 GCA_025934475.1 Mucilaginibacter sp.
ATAAATGGCTAAGACTTTTTTATCCATTCCGCCCGCAAAATTAGAAATCTTCTTTATGCAGCACCTTTGAGTTTGAACAGTAATCCAAAATAGCGTGCTGAACCGCGGGGCCTAGGTTCTTAAATCCTTTGATTACCAATTCTTTATCCTTTTGAATATCGGCTTTGTATTTTACAATTTTTGGTGCATGCTCCTCAATGGCCAGTCGCAAAAAATGAAACTCGGTGTTTTCGCCGTCGTTCATAATAGCGGTTTCCAGCTTGATACGGCCCTGTTTGAAATATTTAAGCTTGTCTTTTGCTTTCTTCATCAGGCCGGCTTTCTTCAACAGGAGGGCGCCCTCGTAGCCGGTACGTTCCTTAGCCGGGGCATCGCTTAATAAATCCATTTCGTTATCAACGGCCGCCATATCGCCCGATTTCATTACCGAATAGAATCCCGATTTTTCAAACTTTTGCTGAACTGGTCTTGCTGTTGAAGCAAGGACGGTGAAACATCCTGTCAGCAGGAAAAATATTATCCTTCTCATACAAGCGGTACCAAACATAACAAATAATAAGTGCCCCAACAACAGTTTAAATGTGCTTTGGTTTGTTCATTTTGTTGTGAGAATATATCATATTTATGCCTCAAAACTGATTTACTTTTACTTACTTTGAGGCTGCAATTTTTTTAACTGCTAAAAAATAATTGCCTGAATCATAACTCCTTTTAAGATGAATTAAGGAGAAAAAAGTTTAAACAGACAAACATTGAGTACAAGTATACAGTTTACAGGTTTGTGGGCAATTATTTTAGGCGGATCGAGCGGGTTTGGCTTCGCGTCGGTCGAAAAACTGGCGCAGCACGGGATGAATGTGGCGGTATTATATCGCGAAACGTCTGTTGCTGAAAAGTCTATTCTGAAGAAATTTTCGGCTATAGCTGCCGTAAATCAAGTTTCCATTCGGCCTTACAATGTCAATGCTTTAACCCTGGAAGGGCGCGAATCGGTTATACAAAAACTTAGTGCTGATGGGATAGGCAAAGGCCAGGTTAAATTGCTGTTGCATTCTATTGCGAGAGGCAACCTGAAGCCATTAACGGGAAAGGATCCACTTTCAGCAGAGGATATCCAGTTTACCACCTATGCTATGTCCAACAGTTTGCTCGATTGGACAAGAGCTTTAATGGAGGCAGAGTTTTTCCATGACGATGCACGTATTCTTGGGCTCACAAGCGAAGGGGCTCATAAATATTGGGATGGCTATGCGGCTGTGTCTTTAGCTAAAGCTTCATTGGAGAGCCTTGCCAAATACATGGCCGTCGAGTTCGCTCCGTTGGGGCTAAAAACAAATATTATCCAGGCTGGAATTACCCCTACATCATCATTAAAGATGATTCCCGGTAGCGAAAAATTAATAGAGATAGGCAACAGCCGCAACCCTATGGGCCGTATTACCCAACCGGAGGACGTGGCCAAGGTAGTGTATCTGCTTTGTACCGACGAAGCCTTTTGGATGAATGGTGCGCTGATCCACGTTGACGGAGGTGAACATTGCCGATGATTTTAATGTGCAGATGTGCGAATACGCAGCTGTGTAAATGGTTGGTTGTGAATTAAATACAAATCACTTGAAGAGTTTTGAATCTATATATTTGCATTTTGCATATTTACTTTTCCGTAATTTGCACAACTGCACATCTGTAATTTGCACATTTGCACATAAATTTGCTGCATGAACAACCACATATTAAACCACTTGCCTTATAAATCCTCATTTCGTTTCGTTGATCATATTTCGGAATTAAGTGCGGATGGGGTAGTTGGCGAGTATACGTTAAGGCCGGATGCTTTTTTCTACGAGGATCACTTCGAGGGCAACCCGGTTACCCCTGGCGTAATCATTACCGAGATAATGGCACAGATAGGTTTGGTTG
>JAICXZ010000421.1 GCA_025934475.1 Mucilaginibacter sp.
ACATATACTGCCACTGTAACCAACCCGGCGGGATGTACAGAAACCGCGGATATCAATGTGCAATTTTTTTCGAATCCTACATTAAATATTCCTGATTACAGCGTGTGCTTACCTGCCAATAAGACAGCCAAAATTACAGCTCCGGGCGGAATGGCTTCCTATATCTGGAATAACCAAAAAGGCGGCAATACATTTATTGTGGATCATCCCCAAACCGTAACACTTACAGTAACTGACGCGAACGGCTGCCAGGCAACCCAGAATATCCAGGTAGTTGACGACTGCCCGAATGTAAATATCCCCAATACTTTTACGCCTAATGGTGATGGTGTAAATGACACCTGGAATATTACCGGGCTGGAATACGATCCAACTTCCTTTGTAAGCATATTTACCCGTTATGGTCAGCAGGTATATCAAAGTCGCGGATACAACAAGCCATGGGACGGCACATCACAGGGAAAACAACTTCCGGCAGGTACATATTACTATATAATCAAAATGAAAAATGGCACTGAAACTTTTAGTGGTTATGTGGCCTTAATTTATTAGTGTTCTATTGCGCAAGCAAAAAGACCTGTCGTAAATTACCAAAAAGCCCTCGGCTTACGCCGAAGGCTCCGGTTCTTGCGAACATATGATGATTATAAAAATCAGGGCTTATCTGTTGGCGCCTCCGCCCATACCGCCTTGCTGCTGGTTTTGGTCGCCTTGTTTCAGGTCATCGTTATTGATGCCCTTCTTCTGGTTGGGGTTGCTGAAACTCATCTTGCCAAAGCTGTAGCTGAAGGTTAAGCCAAATGAGCGGAATGGTACCTGCGTAATGCTGGTTTGGCTAATGCCGGGGCTGCTGATGCTGCTGTCAAAGTGTTTGTAATTGGCAAAGGGCTGCAAAACGTTAACACCTACAGACATTTTCTTTTGCATAAACTGCTTGCGTAAGCCAATGCCATAAAGGGCAAATGCCGGGTTGGTACCTTGTATCGTGCGCCTTGCCGAACCGCCAAAGCCGAACGCTTCAGCAATCAGGTCGGCCGGTAAAGTGAGCGAGCCCCTGAGGAAACCGTTGTACATGATGTAAGTGCCGTTCTGCGTTTTATCGGCAATAAAAGTGCCTGACGGGTCGGGTTGATAAGTATACGCGTTGATATTACCTGTGATGGTAAAATTCCTGAATGGCGTAACGTTACCGAACAGGCTGCCGCCGAACGAATTGTTGCTGCCAATGTTTTGGTATTTGGTCAGCGTCCCGGCTGCTTTTGTGGTATCATTTATCTGTATTGTGATAGGTGTGGCAATCCCCTCAATCAGGTTCGCGGTATGTTTATAATACACAGAAGCATTAAGTGACGACGATCCAAAAAACGCATTGTAATCCAGTTCGTAGGTGTGTGATATCTCGGGATTCAGCTCCGGATTACCCACAGTTTGACTCTGCTTATTGCTTTCATTGGTGAACGGATTCAAAAATTGAAGACTTGGACGGGTAATGCGTTTGGAGTAAACCAGCTTGATTGTATTGTTGCCATTAAGCTGCCTTTGCAGTGTTAAACTGGGCACTATGGTATTATAGTTTTGGCTAAAGGGCGATAGATTCTGCGAAATGTTCACCGGATCGCCGTGGATGTTGGTATTCTCGTCTCTCAGGCCCGCAAGTATCGACCATTTTCCGGGCAGCGTAATGGTAAGCACGGAATATCCGGCGTAAACATCCTGGTTGTAATTGTAAATATTTGAATTGAGAGGATCATAAACAAAGTCTCCGCTTTGGTCATCATAGTAGTCAGAAGTGCTGTTTATCCTCCTGATAATGGACTTAGCACCGGCTTCGAGTTTAAAGACCTTGCTTAGCGGCTGGGTATAGTCAAGCTGGAAAGTATATTCGTTATTTATCCCTTCGATATTGTTTTTAATGCTGGGGAATGCGGCAGAATAAATGTTTTGGTAATTGTTCATGCCTGTACCGTGGCTCCACTGCGTCGAAAAATCCAGTTCCTGGCCTTCCTGCTTGAATTTGTGTGTATAATCCACATTCCAGTCGAAGTTGCTGAATGAGTTGGTAGCCGTTGAGGTGTTGGTGTACGGTACCATCGCAAGGGTGTTTGAGCTTCCGTCAGTATTGAATTGAAAATTCATAAATCTGAAGGTGCTATTAATGATGTTGTAGGCGTTGAAGTCATAGCCTGCACTTACGGAGCCGTTGATTGCATGACGCGAAACGCGGCTGGTGCCTTTTGTTGAAGTGGTTGTATCGTGAATGTTCTGCTCAAAATCGGAAGTTGACGTCTGCGGCCAGCTTAAAAAACCACCAATGTTAGTGGAAAGGTGAAACCTACCTGCGTTGTAGTTCAGGTTCATGTTGCCATTATTTTGCCTTGTACCAACGCCTCCGTTAATCGATCCACTGATACCAGAAACGTTTTTTTGCCTGGTAACGATATTGATGATACCCGCCGAGCCCTCAGCATCATACTTGGCCGATGGAGAGGTGATCACTTCGATATTTTTGATCTGGTCGGCCGGGATGGCACGAAGCACGTCCGCGATATTAGCCGCCGAAGCACCGGTTGTTTTGCCGTTAATCAGCACCTTCACGTTTTGATCGCCACGAACGGATACATTGCCATTCATATCAACCGATACCATTGGCACCTTGCCTAACACATCGGTCGCGGTACCGCCGGATGCTGTAATATCTTTCTCGACATTGTAAACCACCTTGTCGATCTTATTCTCAATCAGCGATGCCTGCCCTACAACAGATACTTCATTAAGTGTATGTTTACCCGGAGCTACCGGCACAATGCCAATGTTTTTATCGGGCTTCGATAGCGTAGTGACAACGGGATCAATGATTTTTGTTGGATAGCCTAGATAACTCACGGTCAGTTTATAGCTGCCAGGCTTCATGTTTTCGAACTTGAAATTTCCCTTTTCGTCGGTGATAACACCGCTGAGCGGTGTTTTGCTGCCGCTTGGGAATATGCTGATGGTAGCATAATCCAGTGGACTTTTTGTTAACGAATCGACAACGGTACCTGATATATGACCGATGATGGACGGACCACCACCTCCCGGAGGTGGCCCCTGCGTACCGGGCTGGGCCCTGGCCACGAATGCCAGGGTAACAAAGGACAGTAAGATGAGTATATATTTCATTCTAATAAGCTATTTCGATGTTTCAGGCCGCAAAACAACACAATTCTAGCTTTTTAAAATGAAGCAATAGACGGGGATAAGGATACCACCGACAGAGGGGTGGTTTTGGTCGATGAAGATTTTTGTAAGATAGGTTAGATACTTTTGAAAAAGGCTAACTGACTTTCTCCGTTATTACCTTTTATAGGTTTAAGCCAGTTTTCCCGAATAACCTCGGTTGTGCATGGGCCGTGTGTTATGATAGTAATTGGCCGGTTAATGGATTCTTCTTTTAATCTCTGTAAAACTTGTTGCAGCATGTCACCCTTAAAAGGTGTGTAAAGAAAAAATACTGTTCCGTCTGAATAATCCGCTTCGCATGCATTGGTATTGATAAACGTTGTGCCCGATGCATTGAGTGACGCGGCACAGTCTTGAGCGTAATTGCAAAAAGCCGGCTCAAACTCAATTCCGCGAGTTGATATACCGGCAATCAGGTTAATCAAAATGGCAACTTGCCCCAGACCGGAGCCGATGTCAAAGAATACCTCTTTTTCTTTAAATCCCACTTTCCGTGCGATTTCAAATACAACTCTCGCAGGTGTTTTTTGGTAAGAAACCATTTCCGGCGATGGCTCCCGGGTTGGTTCCGGTATTTCTCTGTTTGAGAGCACGCGGTTAATAAAGACATCGAGATTATCATAACCTTCCCTTGAGCTATCGAGGTTGGCTATGTCAAAGTATTGCCCCACTAAATCTTCAAATGCTTTGCCTCTGCACTCACCTGATATTATTTCCGCCCTCAACTGCTCAAACAACTTGTCGTCGATTCTTCCGAGGGCCAATTTCAGTGTTTCAATGCGACTTTTTAATCGCATCAATTCTTCTCGCTCTGAATCGGATTGCAGGTAGAATTGCAGGGGCTCAATAATATAAAATTCAATAAAATCAAGGGCATCGGCCCGCTCATCGAAGTTTTCAGGTTCGAGTAACGAGGCATCTTTTTCAAAAGACTCAATAAGTGATTCTATTTGTGAAAGAGCCATCATTTGCGAAGAGCTTGCAAATTGCAAGGTTTGGTGTTTTGATGAAGCA
>JAICXZ010000336.1 GCA_025934475.1 Mucilaginibacter sp.
CAACAATTCTATCTGCCACGCAATATGCTCCTCTGTAATCGGGTATAATGCATTGTTGCGAATAGTGTGATATACGGTATTAAATAAGTGCGTATAATCGCCACGCTCAGCTGGAATATGTTCTGTTATTTTCTTTCCATCAGCATCAAATGTCACCAATAAACCTTCCTCGCCTTCGGGTTCAAATCCATATTTGGGATCATTTGGCCATATATGCTGATCTAATTGAGCCTCCTGTACATCGACACGATTTTTAAGATAACTACCCAATGTACCATGCGCTACAAATGACGGGGTGGGTTGAGCGATAAGCAATCCGGAAGTCAGGAAAACATTTAGATGGTTTGGATATTTCAGGTGGAAATGGAAGTAATCCGGCACCTCGGAGTTTTCGCGATAAATTCCTGTAGTCTTTTCGAAAGATAGGGGCTTACCAAAAAGACTGATTGCCTGATCAATCAAATGCGGGCCGAGATCATAAACCAGTCCGCTTGCTGCAAAGCTTCTCTGCTCCTTAAAAATCTTTGGACTCAGCGCTGTCTTATATCGATCAAACCGGAAGTGAACTTCGATTAACTCGCCCAATCGCCCGCTTTCAATTACCTTTTTCATCGATACAAAATCGCTGTCCCAACGGCGGTTCTGGTATATCATTACGTGTTTGCCAACCTTTCGGCCCAAGTCGAATAAAGTGCGTGCTTCCTCCGAATTTGCGACCATCGGTTTCTCGATCAGCACATGTTTACGAGCTTTCAATGCTTTATGGGCCAGCTCGAAATGTGTATAAGGATGCGTATTCACAATAACCAGCTCAATAGATGGATCAGCCAGCAATTCATCTACTGAATTATAGCTGATGATATCCGGGTAATCTTTGGCGGCTTTTTTCTCATGCCGCTCCACAACAGCTTTTAGCTCGAAGCCTGGATTAAGTGCCACAAACGGCGCGTGAAATACCCGGCCCGACATGCCGTAAGCTAACAGACCGGTGGTGACAGGTGATGACATAGTTTTTTTGAATATCGAATTTCAAATATCCAATGTCGAATTTCGAAGTGACTTACTTCGGTGTTCATTATTTGACATTTGTTATTCGATATTAATAAATTCTTTTAGCAATACGAGAAATAAAAAAGAGAATCAGATTTTTTCTCATTCCCTTTTTGCATCCTCGCTGATGCATTATTTCATATTGGCTTTAATGGCCTTGATCGAATCCAGGTGCATTTTTAAGGTCGGCAATGTACTGACTGCAAATGCTTTCAATGTCGAATCTTTGAGGTTCTTAGCGCCGTCTGTGAATAGTTTAACGGCCTTTTCGTGTCCGTCCACCATGGCATCAACATAAGCTTTATCAAAATCTTTGCCGCTCTTTTTCATCAGATCCGATGCTTTCTTTTGAGAAGTTGTATCGGGGGCCGTTGGCAGCGTAATGCTTTCCTTTTGGGCTATCTGTGCCAAATCATTTCCGGCTTTAGTGTGATCTGTCACCATCATTTGCGCGAAATTTTTAATGCGCAGACCGGTTGCTTTGGTAACAGCAAGTTTGCCCACGGTTACTTCGGCCATACCATCTCCGGCTGCTGTAACAGCAAATTTAGCGTCATTCGGATCTACAGCTATATGCGTTTTCAGCGCCGTTGTATCCTGCGTTTTGGACGCATTTATACTGTCGGCAGTTTTTTCACTGCCGCCCTTGTGCTGGCAGGCACTAAATGCGAGTACAGATAAGGCAGTTGTGAATAACAAACTTATTTTTTTCATGACGAATTGTTTATTGGATACTTATTTAACAATGCTTGATAGTTAAGGTTTTTGCCTTCTACGAAAGGCGTTTTTATCCGATTTGTTTAATAAAGTTTTTTATTTTTGGTGCTGAAAAAACGCACCATTATGAATTTTCCTGCTGAATTAAAATACACTAAGGATCACGAGTGGATCAAAGTTGAAGGCAACACTGCCGTTGTTGGAATCACCGAATTCGCGCAGCGCGAACTGGGCGATATCGTTTATGTCGACATTCCTTCGGTAGGAAAAGAAGTAGCCAAAGAAGATACTTTTGGAACCGTTGAAGCTGTAAAAACAGTATCTGACCTGTTTATGCCATTGACAGGCACCGTAACCGACATCAACCCTGCGCTGGACAGCCAACCGGAACTGGTAAACACAGACCCTTATGGCGACGGTTGGATGGTTAAGATTTCGATCAAAGACGCTTCCGAAGTTGACGGACTGTTATCTGCTGAAGCATATCAATCGCTTGTAGGCGCTTAATGAAAGCCGCATTGAAATATCAAAAGCTCACAATTTTGTGGGCTTTATTTATTTTTACCATATGCACCATCAACCTCGGTGGGGTTAGCCATTCGCCCCTGTTTTTTGTAGGGTTCGATAAAGTAACTCATTGCGGACTGTTTTTTGTGCTGACAATTTTCTGGTGCAACGGCATAATAAGGAAACAAAAAGTTAAATTTCTTTCGTATACATCGGCAGCCATAGTTACCGTGTGCTCGGTCGCCTACGGAGGATTGATCGAGATATTGCAGATGACGATTTTTACCTGGCGCAGCGGCGAATGGGGCGATTTTGCTTCTGACGCCATTGGTGCATGTATGGCAGCTTTTAGTATCGTAATTATAGAATGGGCATTGGGCCATGAAAAAAGTTAAATACTCAATAGCATTGCTAGCTATCCTTGGCTTCTCATCCTGCGGCATCTTTAAAAAAGATTGCGGCTGCCCACACTTCGGCAAGAACAAACCCATCAACAAAACCGCTCCAATTAACCACTACGCATAATCATCATAAGCTGAATGTAAAAAAGTGACGAGGATCACTTCTTCTTATTTGGATTTAATTTAAATAAGGTTTACATTTGTTGAGTATTAAGAATAAGGGCTATGAGACTCTCGCAACTCGAAGTAGGAGAAACAGGAATAGTAAAGGAATTCACCGATCTTGAAATGTCGGTTAAGTTGATGGAAATGGGTTGTTTACCTGGCGAAGAAGTTAGGGTTTCACGTATTGCACCGCTTGGCGATCCCATCGCCATCCACGTTTCAGGTTACCAGTTGAGTTTGCGCAAAAGGGAGGCCTCTACCATTATCCTGCAGTAATATCATTTGACAAGTGGACGCAGATATCAAAGTTGCGCTTGTAGGAAATCCCAACACCGGTAAATCTACTTTATTTAATGTTCTCACCGGGCTCAATCAAAAGATAGGTAATTTTCCGGGTGTCACCGTCGATAAAAAGACTGGTTTTAGTGATTTGCCCGACGGGCGCCGCGCACAAATTATAGATCTTCCGGGTACCTATAGTCTTTACCCAAAAAGCCGGGATGAATCCATTGTGTTTTCTGTCCTGGCTGATAAATCAAATCCTTTAAGACCCGATCTTGCTGTTGTTATCCTTGATGCTTCCAACCTGAAGCGCAATCTACTTTTATATACCCAGGTTGCCGATCTGAAGATACCAGTCATAGTCGCATTGAACATGATGGATTTGGCACGGAAGGCTGATATCATCATCGATGTAGATGCATTCGCGCAAAAGCTCGGCGTTCCAGTAGTACCTATTGCGGCCCGTAAAGGAGAGGGGATCGACAAGCTCAAGCAGGCAATCAGCTACGCTAACAAAATGGCTTTACAGGAAGATACTATCGATGTAGAAGCTATCGCCCCGCAACTGATTGCACAGATAGGCGAAGAGATCGAAGTTGATAATCCTTATTTCGCATTGCAGCTGGCTCACCAGCACGAAACTCTTAGCTTTCTTACCCCACAGCAAAGCGACCGTATAGAAGAACTGGAGCATCAGCACAGTTTCCACTCGCAAAAGGCGCAAGCCTCCGAAACCATCGCCCGTTATAATTTCATTAACGATCTGTTGTATGACACGGTCAGCAAAAAAGAGACAGCGCACGACCAAACGATCAGCAACAAGATCGATAAGGTATTAACACACAAAACCTTCGGGTTCGTTATATTCCTGGCCATCCTGCTGTTCATGTTCCAGTCGATATTCGCCTGGTCGGCCTACCCGATGCAGCTTATAGCCGATTTGTTTGTGTGGGCGCAGGCGTCACTACACCAGCTATTACCTGCGGGCCCACTAACCAGCCTGGTGGTCGACGGTGTATTAGGCGGATTGAGTGGGGTAATGGTATTTATCCCGCAGATCGCTATCCTGTTTGGTTTTATTTCGATCCTGGAAGATACCGGCTATATGTCGCGGGTCACGTTTATGATGGACCGCATTATGCGTAAAGTTGGATTGAATGGTAAATCAGTTGTGCCCCTCATCGGTGGTTTTGCCTGTGCAGTACCCTCTATCATGAGTACACGTACCATTGAGAACTGGAAGGACCGGATGATCACCATCATGGTAACACCGCTGGTTACATGCTCTGCCCGGTTGCCCGTTTACACATTGTTAATCGCTCTGGTAGTACCTAATCGTAATGTTTGGTGGGTATTTAATTTGCAGGGACTGGCGTTGACGGCTATGTACGTATTCAGCCTCATATCGGCTGTTTCGGTGGCCTTTGTGATGAAGTTTATCCTGAAAGCAAGAGAGCGCGGCTATTTTATTATGGAACTGCCGGTTTACCGTATGCCACGCTGGAAAAACGTTGGGCAGGATATGTACCAGCGCGCCAAAACTTTTGTGCTTCAGGCGGGTAAAGTGATCATCGCCATATCGGTGATCCTTTGGGTACTGAAATCCTACGGCCCCGGTGATCGTTTTGAAAGGATCGATCAAAAATATTCGCAATCTCAATATTCACATCTAAAACCAGAAGATAAACAGCTGGCCATTTCATCCGAAAAATTGG
>JAICXZ010000535.1 GCA_025934475.1 Mucilaginibacter sp.
CCAGGATAAAGATGGCATAGTGCGGCGGTTCTTCCAGCGTCTTCAAAAAGGCATTGAAAGCGGCCTGCGACAACATGTGCACCTCATCGATGATATATATCTTATATCTTCCGGCTTGTGGCGGTATACGAACCTGTTCTATCAGGCTGCGGATATCATCGACCGAATTGTTAGATGCGGCATCAAGCTCATGAATATTGAACGAACTGCCGTTCTGGAACGAAACGCAGGAATGGCAAACACCACAGGCCTCGCCGTTGGGCTGCAGGTTCTCGCAGTTAATGGTTTTCGCCAGGATGCGCGCGCAGGTAGTTTTGCCCACACCACGCGGACCACAGAACAAAAACGCCTGCGCCAACTGATTATTTTTGATGGCGTTTTTTAGCGTATTCGTAATATGCTGCTGACCTACAACGGTTTCGAAAGTTGCCGGGCGGTATTTGCGTGCCGAAACAATGAAATTATCCACTGCCGCTAAAGTAGCCAAAATAAGCCTGAAGTAAAAGCGGCGATGATAAAAATGTTAGTAAATTTCCAGACAAGACTACTCGTCTTCTTCATCATCATCCGGCAAATGGTCGTCATCTTCGGGATCGATTTCGTCAAACTCTTCTTCTTCAACCTTTATTTCATTCAGGTCGTTCATGTCTGCAAGTTCGTCCTCAAAGTCGTCATCTTCCTCATCGTCCCAGCTCTCGTCTTCGGGGCCCCAGGAGTTGTTCAGCGAGAAAGAATCCTCAGCCATAAAGTCGTTTTCAATATCTGTAGTAAGCATAGTCAATTGGTTTTTTAGCTAGTGCGGCGATATTAGTGTATTAGTTTAAAATTACCAAAAATTCGGATTGCAAAAAATTCAAATTTTAAAAGAAATTTTTTGGAGGTTTTACGTGATACGTTGGACGTTTTATGTTTTGAGAGATTGGTTTACCATACACCATCCTGGTTATCTAAGAAATCTTTCTAATCGTGTTCAAACGCCAACCGCTTTGCACCATGCTCCAACCCACAAAAAACTTTGAAAAACCAAAAACTATCCATACATTTGCAGCCCCGTTTAATGCGGGTAAAACATTAAAACAAAGCAAGATAATGCAACAGTACGAAACCGTAGTAATTCTTACCCCGTTGCTGACCGAAGAAAGCGCTAAAGAGGTGATTGCAAAATACACCAAGCTTTTGAAGGACGGCGGAGCCGAAATTGTCCAGGAGGATAATTGGGGTTTGAAAAAATTAGCGTACCCTATCCAAAAGAAGTCGACAGGGTATTATCATTTAACCGAATTCAAGGCTCCCGGTGATTTAATTAACAAATTGGAGGTTGAATATCGTCGTGATGAGCGCGTTCTGCGTTTCCTGACCATTGCACTGGACAAACACGCCATTGCTTACAACGAGAAAAAGCGCAGCGGCGCCTTCAACCAAAAGAAAACAGCAAAAACTGAGGAGGCAGCAAGCTAATGGCAAACGAACAGATCCAATACGTTACCGCTCCAAAAGTGGACGATAACCGCAAAAAATACTGCCGCTTCAAAAAGAACGGCATCAAGTACATCGATTACAAAGACGAGAAATTTTTGTTGAAGTTCATTAACGATCAGGGTAAAGTATTACCTCGCCGTTTAACCGGTACTTCGCTGAAATTTCAGCGTAAAGTGGCTCAGGCTGTGAAGCGTGCACGCCACATCGGTTTACTTCCTTATGTAACAGATTCTTTAAAATAATCAGGAGGTTTAGACAATGGAAGTTATTTTGAAACAAGACGTTAAAAACCTCGGTGAGAAAGACGAAATCGTAAAAGTAAAACCGGGTTATGGCCGTAACTACCTGATCCCGCAAGGATTTGCTACACTGGCTACTGAATCTGCAAAGAAAGTTTTGGCTGAGAACCTGAAACAGGCTCAGTTTAAACAAGAGAAAATTAAGAAGGACGCTGAGGCTATTGCCGCTAAGCTGGAAGGTGTAAAACTGACCATCGGTGCTAAAGCCGGCGAAACCGGTAAAATATTCGGTGCTATCAACACCATCCAGGTTGCTGATGCTTTGAAGAAAGAAGGCTTTGAAGTTGACCGCCGTCGTATCACTTTTGATGCGGAACCTAAAATGATTGGCGAATACACCGCCAACCTAAACCTGCACAAAGAAGTAAAGGTTAAGGTGCCGTTTGAAGTGGTAGCCGAATAATTTCGGACCTACCTGCCGGTAGGCAGGTTTCGAAATTACAATATCGAATTTAGGCGCTTGGTGAAAACCAGGCGCTTTTTTATTTACTCTGAGTCCTCTGTGGTTAAAACATTCGTCGAATTAACCACAGAGAACGCGAGGTAGACACAAAGAGCACAGAGAAATTCGCGATCAACAAATTCGAAATTGAAAATCCGAATTTCGAAATAAATAGGATATTTTTAGCCCATGAAATCCATGAAGCCAGGCCTTTTAAAACTTATCTGGCGTACTATTAAACTCGCGCTGATATTGTTTTTTGGGCTTTCCATTCTCTGGGTTCTCATGTATCGCTGGGTTAACCCTCCTGTTACCTGGCTGATGATCTCGCGGGGCTTTGAACGCAAATCGGACGGCAAGGACTGGAAAATAGAAAAACGCTGGATCGATTTCGACAGTATTGCCGACCCGATGAAACGTGCCGCTGTTGCCGCTGAGGATCAAAAATTCCTGGATCACTTCGGATTTGATTTTAAGGCGATGGAAAAGGCTATCGACAAAAATGCGCATAGCCATAAGCTCATAGGCGGCAGCACCATATCGCAGCAAACCGCCAAAAATGTCTTTTTATGGCCAGGCCGGTCATACATCCGTAAAGGGTTTGAAGCTTATTTTACAGTACTTATCGAGCTGTTCTGGAGCAAAAAGCGCATCATGGAGATTTACCTGAACGAGATTGAAATGGGTGATGGCATCTATGGCGTTGAGGCAGCCTCACAGGAATACTTTCATAAATCCGCATCCGATTTAACCACGCATGAAGCTGCGGCTATCGCTTCTATCTGGCCCGATCCACTTAAATGGTCGCCTACAAATCCAAGCGATTACGTGGCGCACCGGCAGTATTTGATACGAAAGAATATGCGGAGATTAGGGCCATTGGATTTTTAGGTCGGTTGTAAAACAAATAGCATGAGCCCAAATATCAGGGCTGACAGAACGCTGTTGATCAAAAGAAAAAGGTAAAACCGGGGTGCTGCAAAACGGCAAGCCACGGCCAATCCCAAATTGATAACTACAAATGCCGGGATAATACCCCCCCGGAACACAATTAAGTCAGCGTGGTATCTAAACCAGGCAATTACAGCTGCAGATAAGACAATATCAACGCCAATCGTAATTAGAAAAGGTCTGAACGATTTATGCCGATGGAGCTCGAATGGTCTCCTTTCAGACCCGGCACTCATTGATATTTCCAATTCCGGCTCTTACCCTCGGCTATCCACTCTAAAGCTTGCTGTATGCGTTTATCACGGGTTGCGTCGGATTTTGCGTCCGCAAACCATTCGAGGTATTCCCGTTTTTTTGATGGACTGAACTTTTCGAAATGATCCATGGCTACCAGATTTTCCCTGAGCAGTTTTTCAAACTCGGGTGGGGCCGATATTTCGGCTTTAGGTGCGGCAGGTTTCTTTTCA
>JAICXZ010000091.1 GCA_025934475.1 Mucilaginibacter sp.
AAAAGCCAACGTCAGCCTGTTTTTCATTCTTTTCAAGGCCGAATATCCACTGTTACCCAATGTAGGCGAAGCATTGTTGTCGTGTCTCACGTAACTCATTAATTTATCATCACAAAAAATCACACGGCCCTTTAATTCAGCAACTAACCCAATCCACCAGTCGTGCATATGAATACCCGACGGAAACGGAAGCGAATAATTGGCAATTTCTCTGTTAAATGACATACAACAGCCCAAAAAAGAATTTCTAACCAAATTTTTGAACAATCCGGCTTTAGAACCGCGCGCCTTAAAAAAGGAGTCGAACAATATCTCTTGGTCTTCATTGACCACTACGGCATCGGATACTACCAAATCGTAACTTTTGTGGAGGAGCAGATGTTTATCAATTTTCCCATCAAACCAAACATCGTCCTGGTCCGCCAGGAAAATATAGTCGCCACTGGCTTGCAAAATGGCATTTTCAAAATTGCCAACAGGGCCTTTTTTATTCTCATTAAAAAATATCTTTATCCGGACATCAGAGAATGATTTAATGATCCCGATCGTATCATCTGTGGATCCATCATCACTTATTATTATTTCATCGAAGGCCTGCAACTGATCGAGGATGGATTTTAACTGGTTATGTATATATTTTTCTCCGTTAAATGTCGCCATGCAAACAGAGCAATTGGGACGCATCATATAGCCTTGTTTTTTTTAAACTTTAAGGAAAGCAAAATCGGGTACACTAATTGAAAACTCATTCCGCTAAAACTCATCATATTGTCGAAAATGCAAAACAATAAAAGTGTATTTAGCATTGCCAGGGCTGTAGAAAAATACGGGTTTTGGGGCTTTATAACGATAAGGTAGCAAAAGGAAATACTCATCAAAAATAAAAAAGTGATTGACATGCCCCACCAGCCCAAGTAGGTATATGATGTTGAATAGACGGTACCAACGGTCAAAAACGGCGCTATTAGCGTATTATCAGGTTTCCGTACATTGAAAACAGTGGATACTCTTTTAGAAATAAAATCAAAGTTTAACTCACTATTGGCATATTGTAATGCGGTTGGAAGGCTGTAAACCGGTTTTTGTTCGTTAACGTTGATTTGAAGGTTCGCCAATGGCGACGATATATACAAGTATGACCAAAAATAAGCCTTCGGCACCGCCGAGTTTACGAAACTGGGTTTAGCTTCAGCCAAATTGAGCATAATTTCGCTCAATTCCTGCGTTTGACCTTTATCGATTTGATTACTTGTCCTGATGTTGCCAAGCATGCCGAATCCAATTAAAACTACCAGAATTATCGCTACTATCCAGAGATATATTTTGATCTTATTCTTTTTGTAGGAAAAAAGGTAAACAAAAAAAATACTTGATATATCCAACAGTACAGTGCCACGTGTGAAAATTAAGATCGGGAATACAAGCAGATATAAACAAAGAAAAAGGTACTTTTTTTTCTTTTCGACGACATAGCATTTAAACAGGTAAACTGTAAAGAAACTAGTAAAAGTTGCTAGTATGACATAGAATGTAGGAATACCGAATTCCTGATAATCGATATCAACGTTGTTTGTGATAGAAAAAAGCGGAATTTGCCCGGCATAAATAAAATTTAATATATAACCAATAGTGATCCCCAGTACAATCCAGTTTACATTCAACTTATTGATATACTCATAGTTTTTCAATACGCCTTTTCGCTGCACATAAAGCCCTATGAAACCGCTAATAACGAAAGTTATTATTAAAAAGAACACTAAAGAAAGAGTAAGAGAAGGGAACAGGTATGACCAATCCAGTTGATACATGAGCAGAGCTAATGTAAATCCTACGATATAAGTAAAAAAGGGATTTACGTCAGCATTACCGATTATCTTCTTGTTCATTTTATCAAATCCATTTAAACCATTTTGCCAAAAACGCAACGTTCCGATGGATTAGGGACAATTTAACAGCTCTTAGGAAAGCGTTAACCATCAACAAGAATTTTTCTGCCATTGTCGCTGACATGTGCTTTGCGCCGTCCAGATAGTAATCAAATCTTACAATGTCGCTACCCATGCTATTCCTGGTTTCACTAGACAACTGATGCGCAACTTTAAGATCAACTACAACAAATCTATCTCCGTTAGACTCTTTAAATCGCCTAATAAAATCATGGTCAGCGAAATCGAGTTTGATCTGTTCATTATAGCCATTATTTTTTTCGAACGCATCTATAGCGATGCACATTGCGCAATTTATAACTGAAAACGCGCTCAAGCTATTTACACCCGTTTTGACATGACTTGACGAAAACCCTCTCATAAACCGGAAGTAACATGGAGAAAGTATTTTACCGTTATTTTCCAGCATTATCGGTGCAAATAATATGTCTTCAGGATATTTTTTGAAGGCATCCAAATATACCGAAATAGCATGATCTGTAAAGCTAGTATCCTGATCTAGTAGAAGGAGCCACTCTTTGTCTTTTTCCCTTGCAATTTTTGCAGCCGTATTGTAAGCTTTGCTTACCCCGCTATTTTCTTCATCGGGACAATATGTGATAATCCAATTAGGGTATCCGTCAAACACTTCGTCGGCGTTGTAACCAGGGCTGTTATCATAGACTACCAGATCAAGCACAATATTTGACCGCATCAATGAACTCGACAACGATAAAAATGATTTCGATTGCCCGAGCTTTGTTTTGTACAAGACAATTACAGCAACTATTCCGGTGTTATATCTCATGCCTCATGTAATAGTATATCTTGGCAAGTGCCACATAAAACCATCCATAGTTACTTTTTACAACCGCCAATGATTGCTTACTATCAAAATGAGCACTTAACCCACCTTCTAATGCGTAACTTTCAAATTGCGGATCAATAGAAATTTTGTGCCCTGCTTTATACAATCGCTGATTGAAATCAAAATCGGCGTATGTTTTAAATTTTATATTGAACGGAGGCGCGGGATGAATATCTTTTTTTATTAGCAAAGCCTGATGATGTAACGTATTGCCGAGTTTAAGACGCATGTCAACTTTTGGTTGAAACAGGAATTTTTTTCCGATTTGAACATTTCCTGCAATAATATCATAGTTCAAAGGTTTCGACACTTCCGGAAGCTTTATTAGCAAATCGCCGCTGCCTAAATATAAAATATAGCTATCGATGTCCGCCCTTTCCCACCCTTTATTCATGGCATCATAGATGCCCTTATCCGGTTCACTTACCCAATAACTCAGGTACGATCTGTATTTTTTCACAATATCGAGTGTACCGTCTGTAGAGCCTCCATCTATCACTATGCGCTGCACCTGGTAGTTAATAACGTTGAGCAACGTGGCTTCAATTGATGAAACCGAATTATAGCAAACAATAATGACTGTTATTTTATTCTTCAACTGAATTCCTTAAAACGTTCTTTTCAATGTATCCGCCCATTCGGTGCAAGCTCACGATCGAAAAAAAGTAGCATCAACCTGCAACACTCTTCCCGTTTTGAGATCATGAAATACTGGCTCTATCGACCACAGTTCGAAACCCATATTTTTAAGAACAGGTATCATCTCGTCAAACAACTTCTGATTTTCATACAGGGGAATGAGTGATAATTCCAATTGTATTCCTGCCGTCTTTTTGATGAGTTGGGGCGCCCCTTTCAGAATTCGGTCTTCGTAGCCCTGTGTATCAATTTTAAGGAAAACCACCGAATCATTGTCGATATATTTCGGACAAACGCTATCCAGCTTACTTAAGGGCACTTTCTCCGATGCAATATAACGGGACTCTTCCGCCGCGTTGGTATGAGATTCAAGAATGTTAAGAATAGAACTGCTTTCTGAATTGTATGCAATGTTTATGGCGATTTCACCGTCTTCATCGCCAACAGCAGTTTGAGGAGCAACCTGCCAAAGATCATCCGTTTTGCTATTGGCAATTAATTTCTGATAGGCAGCCGACAGCGGTTCGAATGACACTATGCGTCCCTTGTATCCCGTTTCTCTAAGGGATTGCCCAAATTGTCCTTCATTAGCTCCAATGTCAAAGAATAAACTAATGTTATGTTCCTGCAACATCTTAAGAAACAAGGTTCCGGTCCTACTTTCAGGTGCGTATTTCTTTACGTCGACCCCGAACGCTCTGAAAACGTTTTTTATCTTTTTTCTAATTCGCATTTCGTAAGAAATTCAATTTTTACTCGAGTTAATTATTTGTTCCATATTCCAACAGCAGAATTATTTAATACTTTACGGCTTTGTATAAATAAGATGAAACCCATTATAATGAATATCACCACATTTGACAATGTTACCCCGGCTACGCCAAAGAATCTTCCCAGGAATATCGCAAGAGGAATATTGACAAAAATGCTAAATAAATAAACGTATAACTGGATCCTTATTTTGCCAATTCCGTTCAGCAAATAACAGAGCAGGAATATGAAATTGTAGCCAATAGTATATAACATCATAGCAAAAGATATACTGAACGGTACCTGGATAGCGCCAGACAACCACAACCGGTACACATAGGATGAGCAAATAAGCATAAATATGCTTACTATCGAAAATACCACCCATATCTGCTGAGTTTTTTTTAAACTGTTCCTAATCCAGTCAAAGTCATTTTTTGTATAAGCATCTGTATAAGCACTCCAGAAAGGTCCCAGAATCAATGTAAAGGCCATGATATTGACAGAGAAGAATTTATACGCAATATTAAAAACTGTTACTTGTTTGGGGCCGAACAACTGGGTGATTACAATATTGTCTGTTTGAAAAAGGATAAGAGCTCCGATTTGAATTATAAAAAAAATACCGCCCAACTTCAATAAGTCACCTGCCTGAGAAAAATCTATCGCACTGAACCGCGGAGCAACAACTCTGTATTCAGTACCATAATACCAGATGCTGGCAAAAAACTGAACCAAAACCGGTATGCCTGCAAGCACGATCGCCAGGTTAATCAATGAGCCTGTTGTGTTCCTGGTCAGAATGTAAATGACAATGACAACCACAATTTGCCCTATTAAATTGATTAGCGATACTTTTGACGGCTTATGAAAAGCGGTTAAGACAGTATTGATTATTTGTGTAACAAATTGCACGCAAAAGCAACCAAATATGATAAGGGAAAGCTTACTTAAGTCACCTGCAGAAGAATTCAAGATTCTTGCCCAATTAATAAAATGGTTTGTTATGAGGAAGATGACAAATACACTTGCCGAAATAATAATTAAAATCGCGTATGTAGTGCTCACATAAATAACCGACTTATCATGTTGTTCTAACGCATTGGTTTCAGCAAGCTTGTTTTTTAAACCATTTCCCAGGCCGAGATCAAAATAATTAAACCAGCTGATTATTGAACTTAAAGTTAGCCAAACACCGTATTGCGTAGCGTTTACATAATTAATGGTCATCGGCACTAATACCAAGCCAATAACTATGCTGAAACCTTTAAGGAAAAAAGTAATGGCGATGTTCTTTTTTGCCTTGATCGTTCGTTCATGCCCCCTGGAAAAATAGTTTTCAAATCTCGTTTTTATATTAGTTAACATGAAGAATGTTTTTAGAGACCGATCAACTGGATGGGTATTAATTGAGCAACTTTTTTACAGCAATGCAGAAAATACTTATGGCACCTGCAATTATAAATCCGCCAATAGTACCTACCGCTTTAGATATATGGTCATTTTTTAATGGCAATATCGGCTTATCTAAAACTTCGATCAAAGGCGTTTCCTGCTGTAAGGATATTTTGGAAATTTCCAGGTTTTTCACAATTTCAGCATAGATAGCGCCAGATGCCTGTACGTCCACTTGCTTCTTTTGAGAAGGCACCCTTAGGCTAAGCAGGAGCGGATTGGCATTGGGGGCTTGATCTATGGCCGAAGCAACCCCTGCTATGGATAAATTTAATTCTTTTTTGACGCTATCGGCTTGCCTTTGTAAGACTTTGACGTTCTGAGAGGTTTTTTTGGTTTTAGTTTGCACATAGAAATCACTTACGGTTTCCACCAGCTTAGTTACAAATTCCTTTGCAAACAATTCATCCTTTGAACTAAAATTCACATCGACAATACTCAATTTCTTATCAGGCTTAGCGACACTTAGGTACTTTTTATTGAATTTTTCGACCAAATCAGAAATAATGCTATCCTGCTTTCGATTGAATTTATCTGGATCACCGACGAATGTTATACTATCGATATCATCGTGTTTCCGCCACTTAGCTCTTAGACCATTATAGTTGACATATCTATCTATCAAAAGCTCGTTTGTGCCCTTGAAATCTACAGAGCTCAGCAACGCTCTTTCGATCATAAGCCGAGATTTATATAACTCAATGATATTGTCCCCTTCAAATATGCCGCCGCCATTGCCGCCAAGATTTATACCCGCTAAGCTTGCGAGGCCGGCATATTGGCCCAGCCCGTTCAATTTACTCGACTCTTCAAGTACAAACGTACATTGAGCCGTATAAGTAGGTCGCTGAAATATTGAATAAGCCGCTCCAGCAAGCGCCCCGCCCAAAGAAACTAATAAAATAATGACCCACTTACTTAGCGCGTACCGTAAACTTGATGCAGTCCTGGCAAAAAAATCCGAAACTGATATTCCTTCAACATCATTCGTTTGTTCCATTTGCTCTTGCTTATTCATAAATCCTCAACAAATGTGGCACTCTACAATTTTTTAACAGTAATAAATAAAACTATCAATGAAACAAGGCCGGTGGTAAATGCCAACACCTGCTGCAAGCTATCTCCTTTCCTTATAGGTTTTTTAGGTACATAAATTTCACTGCCGGGTTTTACTTTTGGATGGTTATTAAAGAACAAAAATTTGCGCGTTCCGATAACGGTGCCATTGGGATAAACGACATAAGCCCCGCTTCGCAACGCGTTTGGCGAATATCCACCCGCATTTAGAACATAGTCCTTAAAATTTTTGTCATTTGAATAAACCACTACGCTGGGATATAGAACTTCGCCGTTCACCCTTACCGTCTGTTCTTGCTTCGGCACGCGCAATATGTCGCCATTTTCCAATATCAGATCTTCCTGTTTTCCGGGGTTTTTCAATATTTTATTCAGATCAATACCGACATAATTATTCCGGTAAACTGTAGTATCAGTAGTTTTACTGGTGTCGCTATAAGATAGCTGAAGCCGCTTGAGCTTTTCGACGCGCTCTTTGTTTATAGCGTTTGTATCTGCTTTGGTCCTATCGACACCGAGTATGGCGGCATTATCTCTTTTTAAACTGCCTCCTTCTACGTCTGCAAACGCAGTTAAACCACCGGCTCTGGCAATAAGGTCGGATATTTTTTCATCCTTCTTTTTAATGGTATAATACCCGGGGTAGATAACTTCACCTTCAACTTTTACCGTTTTTTGCACCTCAAATCCCGGCAGACTATATACCGATACATTATCAAAGGGTCTCAGAACGAAATTAGCACTGTTACTTTTCAGGTCAGGGTCCAGGTTAACACTAAATACCTGGGCAACCTGGCTGTCTTTAGTTTTTGGATCGCTGTTAAAAACCCTTCGCGATACCTCGACTCTTCGTGGGCTGGCGCCTTCCGTAAAGCCGCCGGCTTTAATGATCAGGTCGGCCACACTCATACTGTCGGCATACATGAATTCGCCGGGTTTCCGGACTTCACCCTTTATTGTTATTTTGTATTTGGAATGCAAGTCGAATATTGACGCTACTATTACACTATCTTCGCGTTTAAGTACAATATCCGCCGATGGGTTATTTGAAACGTCCTGCCAGTTAAACGATAGCTGCTCTTTCGTATTGTCGGGTTTTAATCTTACAATATTTCCTCTTCCGGTAAAAGCATCTTCCTTAAAACCACCAGCCTTTTTTATCAGTTGAGACAAGGTCATACCATTCGACAGTTCATACTGTCCTGGCCTAAAAACTGCTCCTGATATTAAAACCCTATTTTCATAACGATTTAATATACGATCTACCACGTACTTATCGCCCCGAAGCGGAATATAATTTTTGTAGTCGTCTGCGGTTACGTCCGTCAACCGTTTTTGATTATTAGATATTTGAGTTACTTTAATCAAATCTGGATATGCCTGATCAGTAAAACCACCAGCGAATGAGATTACATCTTTTAACGACTCGCCAGGCAATACCTCGTACAAAGCAGGCCTTTTGATCTCTCCAATCATTTCCACCCGCACCTTATAGGTTGGTATGCGTATGATATCCTGATCTTGCAGACGAATATTATCTTTTTGATCACCCTTCAACAGGAAGTCATAAATATCTAATCTTCTGATGATCCGGTTGTCTCTTATTATCTCGATCAGCCTGAATGATCCGTTGTCACTTGGGCCTCCGGCAGAATATAACGCATTGAATACGGTCGCTAATGAAGGCAAGGTTTAAGTACCCGGTTTTACAACTTCACCAACCATAATAACC
>JAICXZ010000847.1 GCA_025934475.1 Mucilaginibacter sp.
CTTTGTATTTGAAAATGTCTTTGGTGATGTCCAGCAGGAATGATTTTAAACGGCCTTCATTCCATTCTGCGAATATCTTGCCGATTTCTTCATTTTCCAGCTTTAAGCCTTTTTTCAATATCTCGTAGGTCTCAGCGATCAGTTGCATCAGGCCATATTCGATACCGTTATGCACCATTTTCACAAAGTGACCTGATGCACCGGGACCGATATAGGTTACGCACGGAGCGCCATCAACCTTAGCTGCAATAGATTCCAAAATAGGCTTCATCACATTATACGCATCTTTGTCGCCGCCCGGCATCATGCTCGGTCCGCGACGAGCGCCTTCCTCACCACCAGATACGCCCATGCCGAAGAAATGGAAACCCTTGGCCTCCAGGTCGGCAACACGACGATTGGTATCAGTGAAGTGCGAGTTACCACCATCGATCAGGATATCGCCCTGATCTAATAATGGCAGCAATTCGTTGATAACATCGTCCACAATTTTACCGGCCGGAACCAGCATCATAATGGCACGTGGTTTATTCAAACTGGCAATAAACGGCTCAACTTCGCTGAAACCCTTCAGATTGCCATTTTGGTCTTCTTTTTCGAGCAGTTGCCCTTTTGAGGCATCTTTATCAAAACCGGCGCCTTTAACACCGTGGTCACCCATGTTTAGCAGCAGGTTGCGGCCCATAGTACCGAGGCCGATCATGCCGAAATCATATTTTGTTGCGTCGCTCATTTCTTTTTGCGTTTTGCGTTTTCTTCTTTAATGTTTTCAAGTATCTGTTTGGTAGATTCGAAGCTGGTGTGCTGGAAAGCGCGAATACCTAGTCTTTCAGCCGCAAGAGCGAACATTTTCCTGTCGTCGAAATAAACACATTGCTGTGGTACCGCTTGCGCAACCCCCATAGCCATGCGGAATATCCTCGGGTCGGGTTTACGCACACCTACTTCACACGACGAAATAAACGCGTCAAAGCATTCATGTAGCTTGAATTTTTTGATGCGATAATCGTTCAGCTCTTTGCCCTCGTTGTTGATCGAGATAATACGGAAGCCGCAGGTTTTCTTCCATTCCTTCAACCAGGCCAGCATGTTGGGCAGCTCTACCGATTGCTCATACATAAAGTGCTTGAAATCCTCCCGCGTGAAATCGCGCGGTTTGTTAAAAACAACCGTATCAAGGTAATCATCCAGGTCGACGCTGCCCGCCTCATATACGTTGAATATGAAGGTGTGCAGGTCGTCCATTTCCGAGTAGTCGAGCCCGAACTTTTTAGCTGCTTCCTCGCGCGACTCATGGCCCCAGCCATTCGTCAGCAATATTCCCCCGATGTCGAAGAAGAGGATGTTAATATCCGTGGCTTCCACAGCTTATTTTACTTTAGCTTTCTGATCTTCAATAGCTTGCAGTAATTTCTCGAAGGGTTTGTTGAACTTGTCAATACCTTCGTCTTCCAGCTTCTGTGTAATCTCATCGATGCTGATACCAACAGATGCCAGTTTTTCTAAAGCTGCAGTTGCTTCGTTCAGACCAAGTTCCA
>JAICXZ010000484.1 GCA_025934475.1 Mucilaginibacter sp.
ATTACTACCAGGGGCGCGCTGATAATGTTCCTTTAGGCTATGGCAACGTTTCGAGCTCAGAGACCAACAGTTATACGTTAGACAATATTCTTTCGTATAATAAGGACTTCGGCAAAAATCATATTGATGTAACGGCTTTATACAGCGCGCAGCAGCGGCGATATTTTACATCTACGGCTACCGCAACAGGCTTTATAAATGATGAGCTGTCTTTTAACAATTTAGGTGCGGGCGCTACACAAACATCCTCTTCTTATTCAGACAGGTATGGGTCAGATTCCCAAATGGGGCGTATAAACTACTCCTACGATAGCCGGTACTTATTTACAGCCAGCGTACGACGGGACGGCTCGTCGGTGTTTGGAGCGAATACGACGAAATTCGGCGTGTTTCCTTCTGCGGCCGTTGGCTGGAATATTTCTAATGAATCTTTCATGAAAAATATAAGCTGGATTGACAACATTAAGTTAAGGGCATCCTATGGTAAAACAGGTAACGAGGCCATTGGAGTCTATCAAACTATAACCACTGACAACCCGGTACGATATCCGTTCAATGGGGTAAGCACCATTGGGGTTTTAGCAGGAAATCTTGGCAATAATAACCTGCATTGGGAAAGTACGGCAACTACCAACCTGGGTGCAGATTTCTCTTTTTTTAAAAGCAGGATAAGCGGTACTGTCGACTTTTATGAAAACAATACATCAGGCTTATTATTACGCCGAAGCTTGCCGGCTATTACAGGCTATTCGTCGGTGTTTGATAATATAGGGCAAACACAGAACAAAGGCGTGGAGTTAACCCTAACCACCAGGAATATTGCCGGTAAAAAGTTCCGTTGGGAAAGCACTATTGTTTTTGCGGCCAATAGAAACAAAATCGTTAATCTTTACGGCGATAAACAAAGCGATGTAGGAAATCGTTGGTTTATTGGCTATCCGGTCAGTGTTATCTATGATTATAAAATGACCGGCATCTGGCAAACAGGTCAGGATGCATCTAAGCAAGACCCTGGAGCGAAACCAGGCGACCTTAAATTTGCAGATACCAACGGCGATGGTAAGATCACCGCCGACGATCGTGTAATATTAGGCCAAACTGCTCCGAAATGGACAGGTGGTTTTACAAACATGTTTCATTATGACCAGTTTAATCTCAGCGTATTCATACAAACTGCGCAAGGGATGACGAAAAATAATAACGATTTAAACTACGCGGATGAAACCGGCAGACGGAATACCCCGGTCGACGTTGGTTACTGGACGCCGACTAACGGAAATAACACACGGCCGGCTCTATCTTACAATAATACAAGAGGATATGGCTATGCATCCGACGCCAGTTATACCCGCTTAAAAGATGTCACGTTGTCTTACGTCTTTTCTCAAAAAGTGTTGAATGCTTTGGATCTTGGCGGACTGACTGTTTACGCTACCGGTCATAATTTATATACCTGGACAAAATGGATCGGATGGGATCCTGAAAGTAACTATTCACCAAGAGGTAGCGGCGACTGGACAAATAACTATCCTGTTACCCGTACCATTATTATCGGGGCAAACATATCATTACGTTAACAGAAATAAATATGATCATGAAAAAATATAACATTGGCTTAATTGCAGTAATCCTGATTCTTATCGGCGCTGCATCATGCAAAAAAAGCTTTCTGGCTGAGAAGCCGTATTCGGCGTACAGCCCGCTTACACTTACTGACTCACTTGGTTTTGAAGCTGCGCTGGCGGGTTTATACAATTACCAAAGCACCATACTCACCTATTCCGGCCGTCAGGGCTGGCCAAGCGTTTGGCAGGTGGGGACCGATGTTGCAAATGCAACCGCAAACCAGGAAGGAATTGAAATCCCCTACTACAATTATTCGCTCCTTACAGCTACAGATGCCGCAGCATCGTATTTGTGGGGAAAAGAATACCAACTCATCAATAATACCAATATCATTATTGACGGACTGGACGCGCCGACCGCAAAGGGTCTTACCCAGACAGGCAAAAACGCGATGAGTGCGGAGGCCCGTTTTTTCAGAGCGTACGCCTACAACACGTTGGCCACGCTGTATGGTAAAGTGCCCCTTATCCTGCACCAGGTTACAGGCGCCAAGATAAACTTTACGCGGGCGCCGCTGAGCGATGTAAATAACCAAATCGTGAGCGACCTCACGTATGCAACAACCAATCTGCCGGATATTGAAGCTGTAAAATCAAACACGAAAGGAAAAATGTACGGTCGCGCCAATAAATATATGGCCATGCAGCTGCTTGCCGAAGTTTACCTGCGTATGGGCAAGGCGGACCTGGCTGAAGTGCAGGCTCAGGCGGTAATTAACAGCGGGAAATTTAGCCTTATTACCAGTCGTTATGGTATTAAAGCAGGATTGCCGGGCGACTATTATTCTGATATGTTTCAGTATGGAAATCAGCGTCGCATACAGGGAAATAAAGAAGCGATCTGGGTGCTGGAGCAGGAAAATCCAAGCACCGTTGTAGGCGGAAATACCGACAACGCACAACAACGCCGTGTTTGGGGCGCAGCCTATTACCAGATTTCGGGTATGGTGCTGGCTGATTCGCTTGGCGGTCGGGGTATAGCACGCCTCCGGTTAAGCAACTGGGTGTTATATGGCTTATACCCTCCGGGCGATATAAGGAATTCAAAATATAATATTCGACGAAACTATTATTATAACGACCCTACAAAAGCCTCCTTATATGGTAAGCCCGTGCCGTTCACAGGCCCCGATACCTTGTTCAAAATATGCCCGAGTACGACCAAATGGGGGCAATTCGACCCTAACGACACCTTTGGCTATGCAATGATTAAAGATTTCATTTTAATGCGTCTCGGCGAAACCTATTTGCTATTAGCAGAGGCCCAGGTGCTGCAGGGCAAAACTGTGCAGGCGGCGGCCAATATCAATGTATTAAGAACAAGAGCAAATGCACCTTTGGTAACACCCGCGCAAATGGATATGAATTTCATTCTTGATGAACGGGCCCGCGAATTGATCGGCGAAGAAAACCGCCGTATGACGCTTATGCGCACCGGGACGTTAGTGGACCGCGCAACCAGACTTAATGGTAACGACGCTGTGCATCCAACTACCGGCCTAACCAGCAAAAATTTGTTGCTTCCTATTCCTTTGTCAGAAATTCAGTTGAATAAGGACGCGGTATTGGATCAAAATCCCGGCTATTAGCCGGTTCAAAACAGGTGGCAATAAAATTTGTCACCTGTTTTCACTTAATTTCATGCTACGGTTATTGCCATCCGGAAAAGGGGAAAACATACGTATGTTACCGAAAATTCTTATTGCTTTAGTTTGGTTATCATTTTTGATATTACCATGCGCAGCAGAGGCCCAGCAATCACATCATTTTAAAGTGAACAAATCTATTCTTGATTTAGCACGTGCCGATGTCGCCAATGCCACCGGCCAGTATATGACGCTTATAAAAAGAATTGCTTCGGGCAAATTTCCAAAAAGACAAACGGCGGTTTCATTTTGAAACACAGCGTTGGAAATATGCCTGCCCAGTCTGAAATAGATGTGCCGCTCACTTATGCCGATTATTACTTTATCGAGGCATTGTACCGGTACGAGAATTATAATTAATCATAGGTATAAAATGTGAACCGTGCTATGAAAAAATTGCTAACCATATTTTGTTTATTGTTAACGCTTGCCGCAACTGCACAAAATGAAACTACACATTCATCTGACCGGAAAAAATGGCTGTATTACCTCGACAAGATAGCACGCCCGGTGCTCAGTAACCTGGCGGAAGATCGCCTTAAAGCAGAAATGCCGATGGTTCTTTCTGATCGAATCGATAACAGGGAAAGCAGAACCAAGGCCGGTTACCTTGAAGCATTTGGGCGGACGTTGAGCGGAATTGCACCCTGGTTACAACTG
>JAICXZ010000218.1 GCA_025934475.1 Mucilaginibacter sp.
ATGATATCGAGACCGCCCAGCTCGTCAAGGGCTTTGTGCACTAAGTGCTTACAAAATTCTTCCTGCCGCAAATCGCCCGGTATGGCTATCGCCTTCCGCCCTTCCTTTTTGATCAACGCGATAACCTGTTGCGCGTCGGGTTCTTCGCTTGGATAGTAAACTATTGCGACGTCTGCACCTTCGCGTGCATACGCAATTGCGGCTGCACGGCCCATACCCGAATCTCCGCCGGTAATTAGTGCCTTTCGCCCAATTAACCTTCCTGAACCCTTGTAGGTTGTCTCTCCGCAATCCGGAACGGGATCCATTTTGCTTTGCAAACCCGGCCAGGGTTGAGGCTGGCTTTTAAACGGTGGTTTTTCATACAGTTTGGTAGGGTCACTGATCGCAGCACCCGATACGCGCCTGGTGGTGGCCGGGTCGCTCATAGCCAGCGCCGGCGAAACCGCTGCAGCAGCGAGAGCGGTTCCCAAGCCGGCAACTACTTGCCGCCGGCTTATTTTACTTTCATCTTTCATAGGTGTATTGTCTAAGATTTCTTTTTGGGTGCTTTAGCGCCCTCCTTACGTGCTTCTGATAAACCTATCGCGATAGCCTGTTTTCGGGACGTTACTTTCTTTCCGCTGCCGCTTTTCAACGTTCCTTCTTTTTCTTCGTGCAAGGCTTTATGAACTTTTTCATTCGCCTTTGGTGAGTTCTTTGCCATAATTGTCTGCTTTAATTGTTATTCATAGTATAAAAATATCTCATTGCCTATAGCGTCAACTAATTCTTGCTCCACGCGGTCCATTTTCCAGCCGCTCTTAGCACAGCGTATAATGCCGAGGTCCTCGTCGTTTAGGGAAACATCTGCTTCGTAGCATATATCTCCGGAACAGGCTTCGGAAATCGGTACCGCTTCGCCGGTGTAGTTTTTACCATCGCATTCAAATTCCAGGTGAATAGGTTCTTTCTCCAATTGGTCGGCCAGCTCACGCAAATAGCCTATCAGGTGTTTGCGCTGAGTAGGGGCGGTCGCGCTCCATTTTCCTTTATCGGCACGTTTATGTGCCAGCTTGAATTTCAGCCCGCTCATTTCTGTCGAATAATCGTTAGCGTTTAGCTTCTTCACATGTTGGTGCGATACAATATACCATTGATACTCAGTGCCAACTGGTACTCCTGAATTTTCAGGTGCGTGCCCTACACGGCGTTTGGTTACCGCATAAGAAATTTCCCAAAGATCAGGTGTGATCTTGGTTTCCTTCCAGTCGCCTTCGTCGTAATGCCAGTGATGGCTCCGGCCTATCTGCATACCAGTATACTGTGTTCCACCAAATTTTTTATACCGGTTATAGCTGGCTGACAGATTTTTTTTTGCTGTTGCTTTTTTGGTTTTAGCTTCCATTATTTCCAAAGTTTAAGGAGTCCATTTGTTAAGCCTATTGGATCGCGGGAGGGAATAGGAACGCGGCTGATATTTTCATCAGTCGCTGATCTTTCCCCCGCTTTGCCGTAATTCATATCATAAGCATGGCCATGCGGATAAGCACCGACTACACCCACTGCATTTTCACGACCAAGGTTTTTGTGAGCGACGCCGGCCGGAATAATCAATACGTCACCTTTTTGTACAAAGATCTTTTGGCCAGACGGCCCGCCCAGCAGCAAAGTCGTTTGGCCCTTATAAATACCAAGCACTTCGTGTGTTATGCTATGATAGTGGTGGTACTCAAAAATGCCAGCATCCCAACTGTTGGACCATCCGTTATTTTTAAAAAGCTGTTTTAAATTTGTTGCCGGAAATAAAAAGGGAATATCGAGCACATGCTTATATAATAACGCCGGAAGACTACTGTTTGGAAAAACTCCGTCGTCCTGTAAAGTGAATTGTTCGATAGCAGCTTCTGTTTCCATAGTTTTTCCTTATTATGGCGGGCCACCAAGATCAGGTGTTAGCCATCTTTTGCAAAGAGTTTTGCCAACTCCAAACCGATGCCGCTTGAACCCCCAGTTATCAGCGCTGTTTTTTGATTATTTTCCGTGGTATACTTTATTTGATGTATACTTTATAAACCTTTACCTTCAATCTCTTCTTCTACCTTAGCCCAATAATTGAGATCAACTACTTTCATAAACTCTTTCATATTCACCGCATTTTGGGCGTTGATGCGTTTTCCTTCTTTTAAATTTTCTAAAGCTTTTTGGATGGTACGCACAACCTGAAAGATTACTGTAGTTGGATACAAGATCATCGTATAGCCCATCTTGTCAAGGCTTTTAGGAGAAACCCAGGGCGTTTTGCCGCCTTCTTCCAAAATGCTCGTAGCTAATGGAATACCATTAAAGGCTTTACCTATTTTTTCCAGGTCGTCTATTGTTTTTGGACCTTCAAGGTAAACGCCGTCAGCTCCTGCATCGAGATATTTCTTAGCGCGTTCAATAGCGTTATCAACTCCTTCGGGATCAATCGCATCCGTTCGGGCCAGGAGGAAGAAGTCATTGCTTTCACGCGCTCTTACAGCAGCTTTTATCTTTTGGACCATAACCCCGGTTTCCACAACCTTTTTGTCATCCATGTGCCCGCATTTTTTTGGCGGTTTCTGGTCTTCCATAAACATGGCGGAAGCGCCGAGGCGGATATACTCCTGAACCGTTCGGGTAACATTTTTGACGTCTCCGTAACCATCATCTATGTCTAGTAACACAGGCAACTCCGAAGCCGACATGATCCAGTCGGCAGAAAATTTCTTTTCGCCGAATTTTTCGAGATCAACATCAGGGATGGCATGCGTAGCGCCGGATAAGGCATAGCCACCGATCTGGTATGCGTCGAAGCCTGCCAATTCGATCAGACGGGCGGTCAGCGCATCGTGGGCAACCGGCAATTGGACCGGTTTATCGGCCGAAGCCAGCATTGCCTTCCAGGTTTTCCGTTTGGTGGTCGTGTGTTTCATTGCTCCCCGGGTTTAAGCACCACCTTCACACAGTGCTCCTCTTTTTCATCGAAAATTTTATATCCGCGGGTAATCTCCCCTGGTTTATGGAAACGGCTACCTTCATAGATGTAAAAGATTAACTATTTTTTAATTTTATTACTTAGATATTTAAATTTTTAACACATGTATTTCCGACTGGTTTTAACTATCTGAAAATTTACATCGGCTCATTTCAACACTTTAGAAAAAACTATCAATGATTTCAATTGTGCCTTTTTCCTGCATTTTTTTCTGAATAGATAATTAATTTGCAAGGTGGGGCTTCATGAGGTGAGATCACAACAAACAATTCTGTGTAGCAACTGTAATAATAGCCGGCATGAATCTTTATGAACAATTACCCTATTGGCTTATCAGAGACGGGATTGTATCATCTTATCCATCTTTGCATGCTGACGTTAAGGCTGACGTAGCCATAATTGGTGCCGGAGTAAGTGCAGCACTCACTGCATGGCATTTACGTGCCTCGGGGCGAAGTATTGTTGTTTTGGACAGAAGACATGTCGGTATGGGTAGCACGGCCGCCAGCACCGCATTTTTGCAGTATGAGATCGACACGCCACTTACGAAACTTAGTAAGATGGTCGGCGAAAAGAACGCTGTTGATAGCTATCGTTTATGTCGCCAGGCGATCTATGATATTGAAGATATTTGTAAAAAATTTAAGCCGGCTTTTGAATTCAGTATTGTACCCAGTCTTCAGCATGCGAGTTACAGAACTCATGTGGGCCAACTAAGAGAAGAATATGCATTAAGAAAAAAGCACAGCTTTAACGTGGAATGGCTTGAAAGCGATGACTTAGCTCAAAAGTTTAGGCTCGATGCCCCGGCAGGTATACTCAGTGCCGATGGCGGCCAGCTGGATGCCTATTTGTTTACGCATGCTTTATTCCGGGATTTCTTAAAGCATGGTCATGTCGTCTATAACAACACCGCAATTAACCATATCCGGCATAACAAGGATGGCATCAGGCTGGTCAGTTCCAATGGCGCAGAAGTTCAGGCAAAAAAAATAGTCATCGCGTGCGGATACGAAAGCTTAAAATATTTACCGATAAAAATTGCGGAGGTACAGACAACCTATGCACTGGTTTCAGAGGCCTTACCAAATGAGTATTTCTGGCATGGTAACAGTTTAATATGGGAAACCGCATCGCCCTATACCTATTTTCGGGTCGTGAGTGAAAACCGAATTTTGATAGGAGGCAGGGATGACCCTTACCATAGGCCACATATTTCGCCCTCAACTATTGATAAGAAGTCTAAAATGTTGGTTAATGCATTTCATAAAAGGATGCCTCACATTCCACTGAAGCCAGATTTTAGCTGGGCCGGTGCCTTTGCTGTAACGTCAGACGGGCTTCCATACATCGGTGGGATAAAGCAAATACCCAATACTTATTTTGCGCTGGGTTTTGGTGGCAACGGTATTACCTTTAGCGTGATCGCGGCTCAAATCCTTAAGGATATGATACTTGGTAAAAGCAATATCCATGCTCATCTTTTCGATTTCAGCCGGTAAGCGTCGCGCTACGCCTGACTCCGACGTAACGGTTTATTGTCTCTAAATTTTGGACCACTGCGCCAAGTGTATTATTAAAATAGCAGTACCCTGTTTTCTCCTCATTCAACCATTCACCGATATATTCAGCATACTCATGCATTATGGCATCCTCGTAACTTCCGCGATAAACGTTTTCAGGACCGTGAAACCTGAGGCAAACAAAATGGTTCGAGATTAGCTCAAATGGTGCGCGAGATTTTGGCATATCGTGAATAACCATTGCAGCATTGTAAGTGTTTAGTAAGGGAAATATATTATCCTGGTACCACCCCGCGTGACGAAATTCTACTGCTGTGCCCCAGCCGGAATTGCTGGTTGCTATTAATAGCAATTCAAGTTGTGCTGCGTCGGCGTAAAATTTTGGCGGAAATTGTATCAGCAGGCACCCACGTTTGTTTGATGCATTAACATGGGATAAGAATCCATGAATAGGATTGATATCTAATGCTTGCCTTTGTCCGTGGGTTACATGTTTTATCAACTTATAAGAAAAACGAAAATCATCTGAAACTTCTGAATCCCATTTGGCAACTGTTCGGGCCAATGGAACTTTATAAAAACTGGCATTGATCTCGACGGAATTAAAAAGGTGAGCATAGTAGGCCAGCCTTGTTTTATGTAGAAATTCTTTAGGAAAAAAACTTTTATTTTTTACTGGCAAGACCATATTGCTTGTTCCCGAAAAGAAGCGTTTCATAGTCAAATAAACTTTTTAAGTTAACAAATGTTCTTCCTTTAAAACATACAGCTATGCCATGGTATGACGGCGATTATCCGCCCTCCTATAAAAATCAACCAAAAAAAATTCGCGGTAAAGCGACCGAGATCGCCAATGAAGTGTTGAAATTAACAGGTAACGAAGGCGAAGCTATCGCAACCGGATTGAAACAAGCCCGCGCGCATTTTGCAAAAGAAGCTAAAAAGAATAAATCCTGAATTGTGCCTTCGACTGTCATCGAAACAATGGATTATGATGCGTTAAACCAAACGCTTCGAATCAAGTACGTTTCCGGGCAATCGTATTTGTATCGCGATGTGCCTGAAAAAGTTTATAAAGAATTAAAAGTCTCACGAGTAAAAGGCAGATACCTGCGCTTTTTTGTGAAAGATAAATATCCGTTTGAAAAACTTTAATGCTTTAAGCACCCGGTTATTCATTGGTTTCTTCATGGGGATTGAGCAGTCCGCGAGCCAGTTTTTTCCACTGAGGTCAGGCAAGCCCGATCCTGGCTAATAATGCGACAAGTGTATTCCGGATTTTATCGTGCAAATCCACGTTTTTATTGTTCGGGGTTTCATTTCTGCCATAAACCGTCATGCTAACAAAATTCCCGGCTCTTTTTACGATAAAAGTACTGGTAGCAACGTCTTTATAAAAATGAGCAATTTCAGTATTAGCATTTAATGGGTTCGGAATGGGCCTTACGGTCATCGATAAATATTCTTCGGCGCTGCGACTATCGCCGGATGCAGTTATTTGTTCGATCATCACCCATTCCAGCCCATC
>JAICXZ010000486.1 GCA_025934475.1 Mucilaginibacter sp.
AATCGCCTGGCTTTTATTGATGAGGACCTGCTAAAAGTATCTGCTGATTCAACCGGCAATAATATGTTCACAATGGCAAGCTGCAAATATTCAAGTTTGCTGAAATGGGATGGTGAAGGTATCTTGCCGGCCATGGAACGGGGAAAGTTGCTCACTTTCGTGGCAATGGCGCATAAAATAGGCGCTAAAGTAAGATTATGGGCTTCGCCGGAGAAAAAAGCAGTTTGGGATGAGCTATTACGCTGCGGTGTCGACCTGATCAACACGGATCAACTTGTAAACTTTAAAAAATATTTGGATGTACAACGCCTCGCAAAAGTCGACTAATAAAAAGTGTTGATGCATATCCCTTCTTTGGCCGTAACCAGCCATACCTCAATATTGAAAACATAGCAGCATATCCATTCAAATCTCAGCTGCTGTGACAACCGGCGGAAGTTGGTTCAATAAAAACACCGGGCGCTTCATTGTTTGGTTAGTCCAATAATAAATTGCTCAAACTCATCACTATCATAGTTTGCCCGGTTGAAATGAGTGAAAACCACGTCCCCTTTTTTGTCGATTACCAATGTAGTTGGGATGCCGTTTTCGTAAAGTTTATCGGGCACATGAATCGGGTCACCTCCATATACCGGCAAGTCATAACCCTTCTCCCTAATAAATTGGGTTGATTTTTCAAGGTTATTATCCACGTCGACCGTTACAAATAGGATATTCGGATTGTTTTTTACCTTTTGGTAAAGGCCATTGATCGAAGGCAGTTCGGCCAGGCATGGCGGGCACCAGGTGGCCCAAAAATTGACAAAAATTACTTTGCCTTTTTCCTGCTGCAGGTTAACCGTATTACCCTGCAGGCTCCGAGCCAGCATCGCCGGAGCAGGGTTAAGATTTTGGCGGTCCTTAAGTGGCGGGATATCGGGTTTGAAGAAGCCCAGAGCCATCAAACCCATGATCAACCAGCTTTTTAAACGAGGGCTAAAGATCAATAAACCCGCCAACAGTATCATAAACACTGTTATGATATTTGACCAATTGAACTTATAGCGCTGCATAGCATCCTGATTAATGCCGCAATTTAATTGGATTTATTTTGTATTGCGCTAAGCACTCCGGGGTTTGGCCACATATTGAAATAAGTGATAGTTGATAAGGGTCATATTCAACACTGCTTAAGGTCACTTTAGTTTGTGCCTATTAGATGGAAATTGGTCTTTATATGGCAATTAACCGATTTTAAAACCTCTGATCATGAAAAAGTTCGTCCAAGAACTACTGATTTTGACCATTGTACTTTTTACCTCAGCTCAAATGACGTCAGCCCAAAAAAGTGATACGGCATCAACACAACGTTACAACCTTTACATGCAACGGCATAAGACCTTTAATACAGTTGGCTGGGTTTTGGTAGTTCCCGGAGCTATAATGGTTGCTGGCGGAATGGTAAGTCTTTCAAATAATGGTATTTTCTCAGACAGTGCCAATACATCCGCCGCGTTCGCATCCATCGGCACACTTATGATGCTGGGCAGCATACCCTGTTTTATCCTGTCGGGCAGCAACGCGCGAAAAGCGGCGCTGGAGCTAAAGACGAGTATGGTGCAGGGGCCCGGGGGCGTCAATTACGCATTGGTCGGTATAAAATTTAGTTTTAAATAAATTTAAACCTCTGATCGTGAAAAAGTTCCTTCAAATAGTTTCGATCCTGGCCATTGTATTTTTAACATCCATTCAAATGGCATCGGCTCAAAAAAATGATACATCAAAAATAACTTCATCAACTAAACGCTATAACCTTTATATGCAGCGGCATAAGACCTTTAATACCGTTGGCTGGGTATTATTAGCTCCGGGCGCAGGTATGGTGGTTGGCGGGTTAATTGGGGTTTCAAATACTGATTTTTTTTCGGATGCTAACAGTACAAGCTTTGCTATCTCTTCAGTTGGCGTTCTCATGATGCTTGGCAGCATACCCTGCTTTATCCTGTCGGGCAGCAATGCAAGTAAAGCCGCACTTGAGCTAAAGACAAGCATGGTGCCGGGACCCGGCGGCTACAACTTTGCATCGGTAGGTTTAAAGTTCAGTTTTAAATGAACCGGATATTTTAGCTGATAACCCTTGATAAAGGAACTGCTAGCGCTGCGCCTGCTGTCGTAGCTGAAAGATATATCCAGACGTGCTCCAGGTGGCCCGAAACTAATGCAGGAGCCAGCGACCTGGCGGGATTCATGGATGCGCCGCAAATAGGACCGGCAAACATGGCTTCGAGGCCCACCATCGAGCCAATTGCCAATCCTGCGAACAGGCCTTTCTCTTTGCTTCCACTGGACACTTGAAGGATCACCAGCATCAGAAAGAAGGTGAGAATGAACTCGAGTATAAATGATTGCATTTCGCTGCCGGCTGGCATAGTTGCCCCGAGTAATTCATTTGTGGGAAACAAAGCTCTTAGGGTAAGGCTTGCAGACACAGCGCCAAGTAGTTGTGCAATAATGAATGGCGCCAGCAGACTAAGCGGAAATTTTTTTGCAATGGTAAATGCCACGCTCACGGCCGGGTTAAAATGCGCGCCGGAAATGTCGCCAAACGTATAGATCATACTCATAACGATGAGACCGAAAGTAATCGCCACGCCCGCATGGGTTATGGCGCCATGGGTTTGCTGATCGATGATAATAGCGCCGGTGCCGGCAAACACCAGCGCATAAGTACCGAGAAATTCGGCAAGATATTTTTTCATTTTAGCCGATATTTTGGGCCACCCAATTGCGGCTGTATTCTTTGATCATATCCCGAACGTTTCTAAAAGAGTCCATCACTTCCTCCGGCGTGCCCTGCGCCTTTGCCGGGTCAGGAAAATTGTAATGAAATCGCTTGAAATTACCCGGCAGGTAAGGGCAGTTTTCGTTGGCATTATCACAAACGGTGATCAGGTAATCGAATGGGATGTTGGTGTATTCATCTACGTTATTGGAGGTATGGCCGGAAATGTCGATCCCATCTTCCGCCATTACTTGTATGGCTTTTGGATTAACGCCATGAGTTTCGATTCCGGCGCTGTAAATTTTGGCGCGGTCGCCAGCGAAGTGTCTCAGGTAGCCTTCGGCTATCTGACTGCGGCAACTGTTGCCGGTACATAGTACTAATATATTCTTCATAAAACTTTTTTCATCACTACGGCCGATTGCGGGCACACAAAACTGAATTGGGACGATTGCTGAACTTCGGCAGGAACTTCGGCACGGATTGTCCTGGTATATCGTTTTGAATCGAAATACTTGTCTGCGGTTTCTGTCAGCAAATAGATCGCCTCAAGGCCCTTTGCTTTGGCATTCTCTTCGATCTGATTCAATAAGTTGCCTGCAATCCTTTGATCCCTATGCTCCAATTTTACCGCCAATGATCGCAGTAAGCCATGTTGGCCATATATCTCGATGCCGATTACGCCGATAACCCCGTCATTATCGACTGCAACAAGGAAATTCTCAAGTGATGCAGGCAGGTTTCACGGGCAGTTTGTTTTCTGCAAGCAGGGCCTCGATAGGGGAACGGTGATCCGTTGCTTCAATAATTTCCATTCATTTCAAAATTTAGCAGCAACCTCCACCCGGCGTACAGCACGCCGCACTTGCCAGGTTTTTTAATTCCACTTTTGTTTTTTCCGCCGGGGTACCACAACTGCCGCCGCGGTCCACAGCTTTGCATTGCACCTTGCCGGACGTTAAGTGGATTGTAAGTTCCTCGTCGCTGGCAACAATCTCACCAGGAAGTAACTGTCTGGTATCAAAAGCAGCATTACCGAACTCTATTTTTACTATCGCCGAAGGGTTTAAAGCAAGTTTCTTTTCTACAATATCAATAATCGATAATGCTTTGCGCACTTTCATCGGCCGTTTCTGCGTGTTAACTGCTGGTTCCATCAGTTGCAT
>JAICXZ010000477.1 GCA_025934475.1 Mucilaginibacter sp.
CTTCACCTGAGCGTAGTAGCGTCCAAGTTGCATAACGATAATAAGAAATTAGCGCAGGAGATATCGCTGCTGAAGGAGCAATTTAATAAGCACCTGGAAGAGCAGAAATCGTAGGAGTGGCGCATGGCGGTGGGCGCATGGCGATTAACAGTCGCTCATTAGAATATCTAAAACAAGGGAATTACAATCCCAACCAATATAACCCTAAAAATTATGGATAGCCTATCCTGTCCGGTATGCGCCTATGCGCTTAAATTAAAGCATCGCCTGCGATTCAATGTTTACGAATGCGCCAATTGTGGCTTGTTGCATTCGGATGCAAAGTTTGAGCACTCTTTTCAATCGAATCTCGAATCAACCTCACGCGATATCGGCCTGAAACAACTGCGTCTCGGAAACTTCGAAATCATTATCAGCGAACTACAAAAACTTAAAGAGGGGAAAACGGACCAACTACAGGGTCTCGAAATTGGCAGTGGCAACGGCTGGTGGCTGGAGACCTGCATCGCTAAAAACATCGACTGCATAGGTATCGAACCGGAGCACATTTATGAGCCTTATCATATAGAGAAAAAGCTGAATATTATTTACGGTTTTTACCCTGAAGTGAGTCCCGGACGAGATGGGGGCTACGATTTCATCATTTTCAACGATGTTTTTGAGCATATTCCGGACATAAATGGCTTGGTGGAAAGCCTGAAAAAGGATCTTGCCGATGATGGTTTACTCATCATCAACCTGCCAATGAGTACAGGCTTCTTCTACCGCATAGGCACCATGCTGCATAAACTCGGCATGAGCAGTTCATTAACCAGGCTCTGGCAGTTCAACTTTCATAGTCCGCATATGAACTACTTTAATGCCGATAATTTGAAAATGTTGCTGGAGAAACATCACTTTTCCTGCCTTTCAATTCACAAATTAAATACCCTGGATTTCTCAAGCATCAAAGAGCGTATCATGGCCGATAGCGGTGTAAACAAGATCAAAGCAGTGCTGATGACCGGAGCTTTGACATTAATGAAGCCAATCATCAAAAATGCAGAACCGGATACTAAGGTATTTTTCTTTAAGAAAGCTTAAAGTACCCTATTTATTTCGGAGCACCTTTTTGCCCTCGTATTGCCTGCGCCAGGTTGTTTTTCAACAAAAGATTATTGGGATTAACCTGCAAACCCTTTTGCCCGGTTTTAATCGCGTTGTCCCATTGTTGCAGGGCCACGTATGACGCACAGAGGTTATTGTAAGCCAGATCGTAGTTTGGTCGCAGCTCCAACGCGCTTTCTGAGGCAGCGATACACAGATCGTACATGTGCAGATTGTAGTAGCTGAGCCCCTGGTTAATATAATCTTCAGGCGTGGGCGATTTAACGGGCGCCGCGCTGCCGCCTGTATGATTTTGGGCGAGCACCAGGTTATTTTTAGCCAGCGGGTAATCTGGTTTTAGTTTGAGTGCCTTTTTCAGCGTATCGGCAGCCTGGCTATATTGCCCAAGCGCAATGTAAGCGCTGCCGATATTATTGTAAGCCTCGGCGTAGTTTGGTTTCAACTTAAGAGCCTGCTGGGCGGCGCTAATACATTGATCAAACTTGGCTTCATTGTAATAGTCGAGGCTGAGCTGCAGGTATTTTTCGGCGCTCGGAGAGATAATGGCCTGTTCGGCTTCAATTTCAACCTTGCTTTTCTGCTTCTGCGCGTCTGCCAGATAACTGATTATTTCGGCACTACCCGGATCCATCTGCAAGGTACTGTTCGCAAGTAGCTTCAGGTTATCCCATTCGCGCAATGCATCAAAGCTTTGCATCAGGTACATTCTTGTCTCCAAATCAGCATCTGATAACTGCAAAGATTTCTTCAACACAACTCCCGCCTCCCTATACCTGCGCATCCAATTCAAAAACCGGCCGTAAATTTTATATGGAACGGGGTAATTGCCGCCCAACGATATGCCGAATAAATAATACTTTTCGGCATCTGCAAACTGACGCTGATTTTCTTTAAGTGTGCCCATATTCACATAGATATAGGGGTAATCGGGTAGCATTTGCATCGCCCGGTTAAAATAACTTTCTGCTTCTGCATACTTAGCCTCGCCCATCAAAATAATGCCATAATTCATCAGCCCCCGGCCATTATTAGGGCTCTTCACAGTCACATTCATCCACAAACTTTCTTCGCTGTGCCATACGTTATTTCGCTTCCAGGTACCGTATCCGCATAGCACAAACAGCACAATAACCGGCGCCCAGAGCCATTTCGTATTTTTTGCAAGAAAGGAATTTTTATTATTAAGCTGGCCCAATACAACCAACCCGACGGCCCAACTGACACTCATAGCCAGACCGACAAACGGGAAAAACATACGGTGGTCATTCAGCACCTCGGCAAGTGGAATAAAACTCGATGTTGGCCCAAGGGCAATGAAAAACCAAACAATACCAAAACTGATGGGCCTGAGCCTGGCTAATCGCGATGTGTAAAACATAATAATGATCATCACCAGGATGAAAGCGCAGCCGACAAAGAAACGCCAGTCGTTCATTCCCTTAAGCGGCTCCCAATCGCTGTCGGCACTGAGTCCGGTTGGCCAGAAGAATGTGGTGAAATAATGCAGGATTACAAACGGCTGCGTAATCAGGTAGTGAAAAACCGAATTGCCCCCAGGCACCCAGGTTTTCGGCGTGAGCTTATCCACCAACTTATACATTCCACCGCAGACGATAAATGCCGGAATGGAGCGCAGTATCGAGTGTCCCACCCGCTTCCAGCATGAGGGTTTAAAAATATCCGTCAGGCTCAATTGCTCTTCAAACATTAAGATGTAAAAGAAGAAGATTGGGGCAAACATCACCGCCGGTGGCTTGGCGAGGATGCCTATTGCTACAGGCAGCAGATACAAATATATTCTTCGGCAGAACGGCGAGTACATATACATCACAAATGCCGCGACTACAGCCAGTGTGGATTGAATATCGGCCCGGGCAATAATGTAGTTGACGGTTTCGGCGATGGCTGGATGCAGCAAATACCAGGTTGTAGCGAAAAGCGCCAGCCATACAGCATGCTTGCCCTCGAGGGATAGTCCAAATATCTTTTTGAAGAGAAATATCATCAATACACCCTGCAACAGGAAGAGGATAAAAGTCGACAGGTGAAAGAAAAACGGATCGTAACCATTACCCAACCAGTAATCTATGGCCAGCGAAGTTGTGGTCACCGGCCTGTACGATTGGTTTTGCGGCAGAATACTGCTGGTGGATCCATCCTTGAAAAACTTCGGAATGTTGTGAATGTTGCGGATATTGGGATTGCTGTATACCGAGTGGCTGTCGTCGAAATGAAAGCCGTTGTAAAAATGATTGAGGTAAACGGCTGTTACAGCCAGCAAAATAATACCGATATATAATACCAGGGTTTTTCTGTTCACTTTGGGATAACGAATTAGAAGTGCAAAAAATACTAACTTTTGCGGAAAATGGTAAAAGTTGTTGCTAACAAACCAACATACTTTTATTTGTAAAGAAAATGCTGCCGCGCTATATTCAACCTGTATTTAAATTTACGCCATGAAAAAACCTTTGATATTAATTTTCTTCACCACACTAATTGCGAGCCTTGCATCGGCTCAAGTTAAAATTCCTTCAAAACAAGCTGCCAAACACATCGGTGAAACGGTGATGGTTTGCGACAAAGTTTATGACACCAAGTTTTTTGACGAAAGTGGCTTGGCGTTGCTTGATCTTGGCGGCAATCATCCCAATCAATTTCTTACCGTAGTGATCAATAAAGAGGATCGCGGCAAGTTCAAGGATAAACCCGAAGATTACTTTAAGGGCACCAATGTTTGCGTCACCGGCAAGATCATCAATTATCATGGCAAACCCGAGATCGTAGTGACTGATCCGAAAGATCTAAAAGTCGATATGACAGATGATACGGTGAAGCACAAGATC
>JAICXZ010000182.1 GCA_025934475.1 Mucilaginibacter sp.
ATAGATTGCACTGCCCGGAGGCGTGATGCGGGTTACTACCGAGCTGATGTTGATCACACTGCCACCCTTTTCACCAAAGTCTTTCACAGCCGCCTTGGTAGCCAGCAACAGACCCAGCACATTGGTATTAAATTGACGATGGAACTCGTCCTCTGTAACGTCCTCTATGCCTCCGAATTGGTAAACACCAGCATTATTCACCAATATATCTATCCCGCCGAAAGCTTTTTTAGTTTCATTGAACAAACGATCTACATCGCCTGATTTGGATACGTCACCCTGAACAGCTATTGCCCTGCCGCCGTTGGCTACTATATCGGCCACCACTTTTTCGGCACCCGCTCTAGCTGATGCGTAATTAACAACTACTGATGCGCCTGCTGCTGCCAGGTCCTTTGCTATACCAGCTCCAATTCCTTTAGATGCGCCGGTTACTACTGCTACTTTATTTTCTAACTTTTTCATTTTAGTAAGTGATTATTTTCTAATTTTGGAACAATCGTTCCGCAAATATAAAGTCAAATTGGAACAAACGTTCCAATAAAAAATCAAAGATTATTCTGGAATGACAATTCCGAAATAACTATGACAAATCTCAACTGATTTTTAGCCTGCGATCAAATAAAAACGGCTTGATTTCTTTGATTTTAAGCTTATCAAACTCCGGATGAGCCGGGTTCAGGAGGTAATTATATTCGAGGTCGATAATGGCTGACGGCACCTTAAGGATAGCAGTCTCCCGGCCCTGCAGCCAGTCGTCCCCTATCGCCTGCGTATAAGGGTAATTGATCACTTTATGCCAGTCGGTGTCATGCCGCTGCAACTGCGCCAAAGTAATTTCCTTGATTTTTAGTTTGTCCGGAATGTTATAGATGGTTACCGAAAAGTTCCCCGCATACAACGAAGTTCCTGAGGAATGCGCCAGCTTCTCAAGACACGACAGCGCCAGCGAACCGCCGGTATAAATCACATACTGCCCCACCGAATTCCACCGCCCATCCACACCAGATCCCTTCCGGTCACCCGCATATTTAGTCTGCCCTATCCGATAAACCAGCATGATTTTTTAGTTGGAAGGTTTAAACGTTGAAATATTGTAATGTTGCGGTTCACTTGATTCAATAGTAGGTTCTAACTTTACAACCTTACAACTTTCCAACATTAAGCGGTGGCGCCATAATCGATACGGATAAGCTCGTGCATCACAATGCTGATACCGGTAATGGTATCAAGGATATCAAACGGCACAGCATCAATACCCATATTATAGCTTTTGAGCCAGGCTTTGAACTCATCGAGAGAACCAAAGGTATCGAGGCCCTTATTGAAAAGCTCAAATAACTGTATAATGTGCTCGCTGATACCCAGATTAAGCTCCTTACTATTTTGAATATGCTTGCGCAAGGTAGGTTCGGTGATATCAAGCCAGCGCGAAACATCGGCCTGGGTGGCGCCGGTAACAAGTATCAGATCGTTGATGGCATTGGGCTGCAGGCCCTTTTTGATGGCATCGAGTTTGGCAATGGGCGACTTAAAATAGCTGGTATAAGGTACCAGCACATCCGATGCGTACGAGGTAAACTCATCGGTATCGGTTTGGTACATTTTATGGCCTGTGCCGCTTTCCGGGCTATACTTTATCTTTCCCATACCCAAAGGTAATATTTTTCCAATTGAAACGAAAGTTTTTTCCAATATTTTTTTACTTTGACTACCAGCTACTTAAATTTTCTTACAAAATTCTCTTGCCAAAAACTAAAAAAGTTAGTATCTTTGATTATTCCTTTATGCCATCCGGCATTTAAATCATGACCTTATGAAGAAATACCCATTCCGTTCAGTCGCTGAACTGGAGAACCTGATCGAGTCCTATTTTGACGGACTCAACCCCAAAAACGAACCCCAGCCCGATGCTAAAAAACAAAAACGGGAGCCTACCCCGCCTACAATGTCAGGCCTTGCCTATCATTTAGGTTTCGAGAGTGTCGAGGCTTTTGAGGCGTGCGAAGCCAAAGGCAAATACACCTTCTGGTTAAAACGTGCCGGCTTACGTGTAGAGGCCGAGTATGAAAAGAAGCTTCACTATCAATCATCAACTGGCGCCATTTTCGCTTTAAAAAGTCGGAGACGGGGCGAACAGCCGGCAACCGGTACCTCCACCGAAGCCACAAATAACATTTTCAACGTAGAGGTGGTTCACTCGGGCTTTAACGTGGCGGGCGCCGAAAAAGAAGTGGCATTACAATAACCGGCTACTTCTCGTAATAATAGTCGGCCTCATTCCGGTAGGTATGCGATATGTTATTATTGGTGAGCGTATAAACGTTAACCGTATGGAGATTAAGTTTCGAAATGGTCAATTGGTTTATCACGATTGAATTGGAGACGGCGGAGAAAACGCCAAATGAGCTGCCATTACTATTAGGCGTTACGCTCTCAGCGAAAGCGAAGCTGCCACTACCTAGTCCGGCCAACGGCGCAGAAACGCTAAACTTAGTGCCCGAAAAAGTATAAACTCCCGCTGTCGAGTCCGCTGTGGTAACGGGTGGTTGGCTTAGATTCAAGCCACCAGTAACTTCAGACGAGTAAACACTTACGCTGCTATAGGTCCCGTCCTTGTTAAACTGTGCCCTGGCAATATTATTCGGCGCTGCATCATAAGTAGTATCGGTTTTAACAACGCCGTCAACATATTGCACCACCTTCTGCTGTGCAAGCGTCCATCGGCCAATAATCTCTTGCTGCTGCATTTGGTTTAAACCCACGGCTTTACTGTCCTTATTGCACGAATAAAGAAATGCTGAAATCAGTACAAGTAAGGACAAGATAGATAGTCGGCGCACGCGTATCGAATTAAGGTCGGCTTAAAATTAATAAAAAATTAGTTCAAATTATCAAATTATGCTTAAAGGCTGCCAGGCAACTATATTATTTGATGCCAATTACCACTCAAACGCACATGTTATTGTTAACCAGGGTGGTACCAACTCAGGCAAAACGTTCTCGATATTGCAGGTGCTGTTTGCCATCGCAGGTCAGCAGGCCAACCAGGTGATCACCGTTGTTGGCCAGGACATACCCAACCTAAAAGCAGGCGCCTTACGCGATGCGTTAAAAATGTTCGGCGACTCTGTCCAAATATCCCGTATGGTGAAATCATACAATCGTTCCGAGCGGATATTCGAGCTCACTAACAAAACTATTATGGAGTTCAAAAGTTACACGGATGCACAGGATGCCAAGTCGGGCAAAAGAGATTACTTGTTTGTGAACGAGGCGAATGGTATCAACTGGAATATCTATTCTGAGCTTGCACTACGAACCAAAAAACGAATTTTTATCGACTACAACCCAAACTCCGGCTTTTGGGTGCACGACAATCTGCTTGGCAAAGAGGGTGTCCAGTTGGTCATTTCTGATCATCGCCACAACCCCTTTGTGGAAGAAAACATGCGCCAGAAGATTGAATCGCTCAAGGAGATAGATATCGAGCTTTGGAAAGTATATGCCCGAGGCCTTACCGGTAAGATCACAGGTACCGTTTTGGACAACTGGCATATTTGCGAAGCCATTCCACCCGGAGCAAAACTAATCGCCGCCGGGCTCGACTTCGGTTATTCCAACGATCAAACCGGCTGCGTTGAGGTATACAGGCAAAACGGTGAGCTGTGGATCAACGAGTTGCTATACGAAACCGGTTTAACCAATCCGGATATCTCGGCAAGACTGACGAGCATCGGCCTCAGCAAAAATACCCCGATCATCGCCGACAGCGCAGAGCCAAAATCTATCGAAGAACTCCGCCGTCTTGGCTGGAATATTTTACCCGCCCGCAAGGGTAGCGACAGCGTGAAGTTATCGATCGATATACTTAAACGGTACCGCCTCAATGTTACCCGGGAGAGCGTCAATCTGCGCACAGAGCTTAGTCGTTATAAATGGAGGACCGACGCTGCGGGCAGGGTTTTAAATGAACCTGTTGACCGGTGGAATCACTTGATAGATCCGTTAAGATATATTGCATTAAACAAACTAAAAATCAGTAAATTAGGACAACCCAAATCACGTCTGCCATTTACGTCTATGTCGCCCGGTAACCAACTGCATAGGGAGATAGTAAATGACCTTATAAAACGTTAATAATATATGTATACAAGTGTTTCTATAACCCTCAGCAGGAGGATGAGGAATTATGATTGAGAAAACGCTCCGCACCATCGACGGCAAAATTCGGGTGAGGATACCCACCATGCTCAACGAGATCACGCTGGGCCAGTTGATTGCCATGCAGGACAAGCAGTACCTTGGCGACCTTGATGCTATCAGCATTCTTTCGGGCCTGCCTAAAGAAGAACTAGCCAATGTGATCAATTTCGAGGATTTCAGCGTATTTGGCAATTATGTGCATTCTTTATCCAACCAGATCAAATACCTGTACCAGGGCGATGCCGTGCCCCGCAAGGTAACCTTTTTAATGGGCAGGCAGGAGGTGGTTGTAGATGTAATACATAATTTGTCCGTAGAGCCTGCGGGAGCGTTCCTCGCTGCCAGGGACATCATTGCCGACGAGATCAACGACCATATTAAACAATACGGAGAAGATAACTGGAAAACGCATTTTCAGCCATCTTTAAAAGCATGCAGTCATGTGCTGGCACACTACTTCTTCTGCCGGGTTACCAAAAACAGATACGACGAATACGAGGCCGAAGCCTTTTGTGAGGACGTAAATAAATTACGGGTCACGGAGGCGCTGCCCATAGCCCGACATTTTTTTACCTCCTATCCCGACTTATTGAAACAGAAGATCGGCTTCTTGCAACAGTTCCGGCAATACTGGAGAAGAAAGCGGGTATCCAGGCGTTTGAAAAATTTAAATATATAAACACCGTCAACGCCCTCGCCGGAGGCGATATTACCAAATGGAGCCAAATACTCGCCATGCCTTATGACAGGGTTTTAACCAAGCTCCTCCTCAATAAGACCGAAGCTGAATATCAACGGAGATATTCAGAATTATTAGCCGCCCAGCGCTAAGATTCCAACACGACTATTGCCACCAACTAATCACAAGTTAACTAATCAACTAGTTAACCAATTAACTATTCACCAACCCCATGCCCATTCGCAACCAAATACAATCCATCACCCAAATCCTCACGGAGCAACCCACATTCGTCTACGGCACCGCGAACGAAATCAATGAATTGGCCGACGACGCATCCTTCCCTTGCGTTTTCATGTACCCTTTGCAGCCCATTACAGTGTCACCACACATAAACGGCTCCGTCGATAATACTTTCTCCGTCTACCTTGAATTCCTTTATAAAACGGAATTTGACCAATACACGTCGGATAATGAAATCTATGTAAACCAGGCTCTCAAAATGGCTAACGAATTCATCGTTAAAACATCTAAATACCGCGAAGGCGAGGGCCGATATTTCAGGATAAAACCCGGTAACAATGCCAAATGCCTGCCGGTTTATAATAAGTTCGATGTCAACTCAACCGGCGTAAGCCTTACGATGATTTTATCGACGATGTATTTCGAATCGTTTTAGTCGATAGTCAATGGACCATAGTCCATAGCAACTTTTCTCTGGACTATGGACTATGAACAAACTCACCTTTCTATGGACTATGGACTATGGACAAACTCACCACCATGAACGACCAACTAACCACCTTCCTCGACTCTCTCCGGACCGACGTCATCCACTCCATGCAGTCCAAAGGCAAATATGCCACGGGACAAACCGCGCAGCAAATCAACATCGTTGATGACGGCGAACAGGCAAGCCTGCAAATGGCCGCTTACATCCAGGCGCTGGAATTTGGCCGAAACCCAACAAGTTCTAACCCGATTCCAGCAAATCTACCCATGATCGACCGCATCAAACAATGGTGCCAGGCCAAAGGCATCCCCGACAAAGCCGCATGGGCAATCAAAAAATCTATTGATAAAAAAGGTTACAAGGGCATACCCGGCATACTGTCTGAGCCACTCGGAGACGATAACCTCAACCGTCGCCTCACCCAAGCCACTGACAGTATCAGCGACAACACCACCCGGCAAATAGCCGACTTGTTCGATCTGTAAAAACCATTATAACCTTTATAACTTCTATAACCATTCTAACTTAATCCAACCTAATCAACTCAATCAACTGACCACCCATGCCCCTCTTCCCCCAGATATCCATCGTCAACCAAACTTCGGTAACCGATAACGGCATCGTGTACACCGATGGCGACGTTTATATCGTCATAACCGACGATACCGGTAACCCTGCCAACGGAAATAACATCGTGGTTACCGTTGCTTATAATGATACCGGCAGCATCATCGACTCCAACTATACTGTTCCCGGTCAAAACCTTAAGATATACAGCGGCATTTTGAGCCGACGACTGGTCTCAGATACGGCACCGTTCGATTATCGCACGTTTGCCGTGGTTTATTATTCAGATGCAGGCACAACCTCATCGAACCCAAACGTCTGCGACGCCACAATCCAATCTGTCAGCATCGATAAAAAAGAATCCACAGTTGGAGCAGCAGACGGACAAGTCACCGTTAACGCTTCATCAAGCTTCGGTCCTATTCAATATAAAATTGACAGCGGCGCGTTCCAGGCTTCTCCCACATTTACAGGTCTAACAGGCGGTTCACACTTCGCTTATATTATCGACGCAAATGGATGTTTGG
>JAICXZ010000356.1 GCA_025934475.1 Mucilaginibacter sp.
AAGAAGTTATTGTCGTGAAACTCGATGGCATTTGCGCCCCATTTGTCGATAATGTATTTTACATCTTTATAAACATGTTGTGCTGACTTGGCTTTCCATCGCGCCTCGTATATCGGCACCACTGCGCAAAACGAGCAAGTAAAAGGGCAACCGATACTGGAATGATAAGCCATGGTACGCGTGCCCAGGTACGTGCGCCCCAGGTAATATTTATCTATCGCGTAAAAATCGTTGAGTTTATCATAAGGTAATGCCGGTAAGGGATCCTGCTCAAAAAGGTCTTCTTTAGGGTTCCTGATCACATCGCCATTGGCTTGATAGATCACGTTTTTGATGAACTCATAGGGCATATTCTTTTCCAGGGCATCGATTAAAGCCGGAAAAGCGTGATCGCCGGGGCCATTGATAATAAAATCCACGTAGCCCGATTCAAGGATCACCTTTGGTTGTGTTGATGGAAAATATCCACCCCAAACCATAAAAGTATCAGGATATTTCTCTTTAATTGCCTTTGCAAAAGGGACGGCTTGTTTCACCTGCGGTCCCGGCATTACCGTAAACCCAATGTATTTATATTCTCCCGTCTGCAGATAGCTCTCTATTTTCCCCAACGGATCGCTTTCGCAATTGCCATCCACAATTACCCAGTCGTATTTGCCCTCGACCGAGGCAGCAATGCTCAATATTGAATTAGGAATACGATGCTTCGCAATGGCGCTTTTGGGGTTGAACAGGATTATTTTATTCATGAAATATAGCTCTTGAATAAACGATGGGCCGCATGGCCCATCGCCACAATTAAACAGTTAATGAACAGGAACAGCCAAGCGATTATCTGCTCCTTTTATACAGCATTTACGGGAAGCTAAAATGAGCGGTTGCCTCTACCCGAAATAAAATACCCATGGGCAACCATAGCCGGAATTTGAGCGTATTGGCAAAAACAACAACCACTTTGATCCCCGCAATTAAAAACTATATCAGCGGGCGGATATTTAACCGTCCGGTAACAGAGAAAAAGCCCGCAGACGCATATGATCTCTGGTCGGCAGAATACGACCATCAATCGGGCAATCTCATGCTCGACCTGGATGAAATGCTGTTCTCGAGGCTGCTGGACAAAATTGATATAGAAAATAAAGCGGTTGCCGATATTGGTTGCGGCACCGGAAGGCATTGGAATAAAATACTCAAGGGCAAGCCTTTGAGCCTGACGGGCTTTGATGTTTCAGAGGGCATGCTAAACAAACTGAAGGAGAAGTTTCCCGACGCAAATGTTTATAAGATCACTAACGATCTTTTTACCCGGATCCATAATCCGCCATACGATCTGATTATATCCACGCTAACCATGGCGCATATAGAAAAATTGGAGCAGGCGCTTAATGCGTGGTGCAGCATTTTGAAAAACAAAGCCGAAATTATCATCACCGATTTTCATCCTCAAATGCTGGCCTTTGGCGGCAAGCGCACCTTTAAGTACAAAAACAGGCGCCTCGCTGTGCGTAACCAGGTGCATCATATCGACACCATAAAAACCATATTGGCCGCAAAGGGATTTCGGGAGGTAGCTTTCGAAGAATCGATCATCGACGAAACGGTGAAGCATTATTACGACAGCCAAAATGCATCAAAGGTTTATCAGCAATTTAGAGGCTTGCCAGTTATATACGGCATTTATTTAATGCGGGGCGATGATCCTGAATAACCTCAAGACGGCATTGAGCGGAGATCCGGCAAACATCCGGATAAAAGAAGGCAGCATAGATGACATCTCGCCGTTGTGGCATAATGCGGTTTCTGGTCATTTGAATCTTACTTTTAATAACGCGATCGTTTTTCCTGGAATTATCAATTCGCATGACCATCTCGACTTCAACCTATTCCCTTCACTTGGTGATCGGACCTACAGTAATTATACCGAATGGGGTCAATATATCCACGCACATTTCAAAGACAAAATAGACAGGGTATTGAAGATTCCCGTTGACCTGCGTGAGCAGTGGGGTGTGTATAAAAACTTGATCAATGGCGTCACCACGGTGATCAATCATGGCAAAAAAATAAAGAAACACTGCGATCCAATTACAGTGTACGAACATTGCCAGTGCATTCATTCAGTTCAGTTCGAAAAGAAATGGTGGCTGTCTCTTAATAATCCGCTAAAAAAAAATGTACCGGTAGCTATTCACACGGGTGAGGGCGTCGATAAAGAATCAGGCGAAGAGATTGATCGTCTTATCAAGCGCAACCTCCTGAAACGCAACATCATCGGTGTGCACGGCGTAGCGATGAAGGAGGAGCAGGCGCAGGCCTTCAAGGCCCTGGTTTGGTGCCCGGAATCCAACTATTTTTTGCTCAATAAATCGGCACCGGTAAACCAATTGAAAAAGCACATTCCTATACTCTTCGGTACAGATTCGACCTTAACCGGGACCTGGAACCTATGGGAACACATCCGCCGGGCACGAGCCACCAGGCAACTGACCGACAGTGAGTTGTTTGACTCCCTTACAGTCAACCCGGCGAAGACATGGGGGTTAAATTCCGGTGAGCTCGCTCCTGGAAAAGATGCCGACCTTGTGGTAGCCAGAGAAAAAACAGGCGCAAGGACGGTCGAATCATTTTTTGGGCTTGATCCCCAGGATATTTTATTGGTAATGCACAAAGGCGATATCGTCCTTTTTGACGAGGAACTGTACCCGCAATTGAAAAGCATCGAATTGGAGCATTATAGCAAGATTTATGAGAAAAGCACGTGTAAATACGTTGCCGGCAACCTCCCTGCATTGATGCGAACAATAGAGCAATATTATCGCGGAGTAAGTTTTCCCATCATTTAACTCTTAGAACAATGCAAACTTCTCAACCGTTAGTCATTCGAAATAGTTTTATTAACCAACTAAATGATTTATCTTTATTAGAAAGAGACCCGTTTACACCTACCATAAACCAGGATACGCGCCATACTAACTCCGGAGTGATGAGCGAAACGATTCAAGCTAACGGATATATTATTGAACGCCTGGGCAAACATAATCTCGGCGACCTGGATAAACTGCATCGTATGCTGTATAGCCGGCATCACCCGCCCGATTATTTTGAAAAAAAATACGACACGGCTTATACCGGGGTTGAACATATCGGTTATATCGCTTATAATGATAAGCGCGCGCCTATCGGCTTCTTTGGTGTCGTTCCCTGTTTTATCCGGTACGAGCATCAGTTGCATCTCGCCGCCCAGTCGGTGGATACTATGACGCATCCCAACTACAGTTTTAAAGGCCTGTTTCTTCACCTGGCGACCATAACGCTCGAGCTTTGCCGCGAAGAAGGCATTGTTCTTGTTTTTGGGTTTCCTGCTCAAAGTACGGTTTACAGTTTTATGATGAAGCTTAAATGGCAGATGACAGAAATGATGGACTGCTACATTGTACCGGTCAGTATAATTCCGGCAGAGCGATGGATAAAGAAATTAAATTTTACTAAAAAGCTATATCATCGTTACCAGCAAAAGATATTACGAGAGTATGTAGTTGATACGGATGGGGTCGAAAACTCAATACTGAAAGATGGGTTTGCCGGGGTAAACCGCAATCCTCACTATCTCAAATACCGCGGCTATCATAAAACTTATGTGATACAGATCGGCAGCTCGCTGTTGTGGGTTAAAGTTCGAAACGGCTTAGTAATCGGTGACATTGATTGCAAGCCGCAGGATTTTGACGACATGATGGAAAAGCTACAAAAACTGGCTTTTAAGCTGGGCGTACACCGTATCCTGTTCCACACGAGTCACCAAACTCGGCTGGCAACGATGTTTGCCGAGCGATATGAGTCCGTTCCTTCCTATTATGTTCTGTTCAAAGATCTGGGATCAAAAATACCACTGGACAGGGTCAAGTTCACTTTCGCCGATATTGACCATTTCTGAAAGTAAACCTAAATGAATCATACCAGGGAGTAGGCCAAATGCTTTCTTTTATAATACAGGTAAAGTAAATAATGAATGTGATAGAGATTTTGTCCGGGACTTTTCAATTCGCATTTATCCTTCACTTCTCCCCAAAGCAACATGTGGCTGCCTAAATTCACGGTCTTTATAATGTCGATCTCCTTATAACTATCTACCCATTCAGGAACATAGAAGCCAAAATTCCTGGTGTTTATTACCTTAAATGGAAGTTGCTCAACAGCGGGCGCAGCCGAGCTATGATGTGACCCTAACCGGTATATTATATCTTTATACGCACAGGACACCTCGCACACAACTAATTTCTTTGATTCTATGATTTTGGCAAGTGCAATATTCGTGTGCCTCAATCCAAATACGAATTTATTGCCGGCGGCGATATCACCTAAAAGATCCATCGGAAAAATGTTGTAATAATCGCCTTGTTTGAAGCCTATTATCCTCACTCTCCTTGGGTAACTATAAGCGGAAGCGAAAAACTTCAATTTCGTAAACGACAAACCGGGCTTTTTGTAATATTTAACAAAAAGTAAATGAGCTGCCATAAAATTGATGTGATGTATCCTGCTTTCTTTCAATTTTAACAACAGCAACAACCCATCCTGTTCAACAATCTTGTCAAAAAAATCCAGTTTAAGATTTGCCACAACAGATCCGCCCGACTTGACATTACCAAGAGCGGCCGGGGCGGTAAAACACATCTTAT
>JAICXZ010000343.1 GCA_025934475.1 Mucilaginibacter sp.
GGGTCGGCGAGGTAGGTATCGATAAGGTTTTGTACGTTGGTTTCAAAAGTAGCAAATGTCCAGCTGCCAAACGGAGCGCCATTTACCCCACTGGCATCCATCGCCATAAAGCGCATAAATACGGCATAGCCTGTGGTAATGGGGTCATTTGTCTTATAGGCTAATTGCGGACCGTAAAACCAAAAATTTCGGCCAAATTCATAAAAAACCTCCTGGTCGTATTGGTTATTATTATTTATGGCATTATACATTACATCAAAATAGGTATTTTGCATCTCAATACCTGTAAAACCCAGGTAGCCGCACCCTGCGCCACAGGTAGCCGGCACATCTGCAATAGTTGTGCAGCTATCAATAAAAGTTGGCGAATTAACAGCGGGATCCATACCTGTACAGCTTTTATAGAATGCATAAGTTTTTTCCATAGCGGCCAGCCATTTAAACATAGCAGCCCGGTTCAGGTTATTATTTCGTGACAAAATCATTACACCATTTCCTTTCCATGCATATAGATTTAATGTAACCGCGTTGAAATCGACGTATGATTGGGAATACGGAGAGATCTTTATTTGTTTAGATATGGTGTCTGTGCCGCCTGCGCTGGTAACCTGGAGCTTGATATTGAAAATTCCTCCCGACGTGTATGAATTGATTGGACTGGCTTGTGTAGATGTGTTTCCATCTCCAAATGACCATAAGTACGATAGGTTTGAACCAACGCTGGTATTGGAGCAGGTAAGTACTACGGGCAGCGTTTGCGGATTGCTTGTTGTAAAAGTAAAATTGGCCTTTGGCTTACCTTGCGCAATTGTAACCGTCTTTACAACACTGTCCTTACCATAGTCATTGCTAACCACCAATTTAACATTATATGTTTTGGCTGAAGCATAATTGTTGGTAGGATTTTGGAGGTTGGAAGTATTGCCGTCCCCGAAATCCCAGTGGCAAGTATTCGCATTTTTTGACGAATCGGTAAAATTAACCGTACACGGAAGCGTACCGCTATTGGTTATTAAAAAAGAAAACTTAGCAACAGGTTTGGGGTGAGGAGGCTCAACGGATTCGCTCTTTTTTTTGCAGCCCGACAAAAAAATAATGAATCCGATAAGGATAATGCTTTGTAAGCGTCTGTGGGATTTAGGTGATCGGTTCATTTTGTCGAAGATTTTATATGTTAAAAGAATCAAGATTGCACCTTTATAAGTATTACTATCGAGGTTCCAAAATTTCGGTTAATGAACGAATAGCTCTTGAACCATAACGTACTGATCTTAACCAAAAATCAAATTAAATAGCACCGGTTGATACCGCGTTTTTACGTTATTTTGAAAGGTTATTTACCCGTTGGTCCAAGCTATTTATTCAGTCTTTGCTTTCTACTCTGATTAAGCACTTAGAACTCAATCGACAATTGTAAATTTCTCACGAAACTGCTTACCATTCAATCCCTATTTATAGTGATTTTTAGAAAGTTGCAGACTTTATATTATATTAGTGCCTGTCCCGTAACCCTTAATCGGAATGAAACTTGAACTTTTTCACAACGAAGCAGCCAAAATCTGGAAGGGCATAACTGAGCATAGTGAAAAGCCCGCAGAACTTTTACAGTTAGAACTTGACCTCTACAAAAAACTACTTGTCTTTTTCCAGGTAGGTGAAAGCTGCTACATGATATTTAGTTTTCAGCGGCTGGAGTTTGATTTTGTGAGCGAGGAGGTCAAGGATGTACTTGGCTACACCCGCGAGGAATTTAATGTGGATATGATCATGCAATGTATCCACCCGGATGACCGCACATGGTTTTTAAATTGTCAGGATGCAGCCGGAGCTTTTTTAAGAGGGCTGACACCAGAGAAACAAATGAAATATAAGTTGCGATTTGATTACCGGATGCGAAGGAAAGATGGCGAGTACATCAGAGTGATGCAACAGGTTGTTGTGATACATAATGATGATGAGAGAAAAATATTGCGAACTTTAATTATATTAACGGATATTTCTCACCTCAAGAAAGATGGAAATGTGGTAATGTCCTATATAGGAATGGATGGCGAGCCCTCTTATCTCAATGTAAATGTTCAAAACTTATTTCTGGAAAAGAATAGCTTGCTCAGCAAACGTGAAAAAGAAGTATTGTATTTGCTGGCCGAGGGCCAACTGAGCAAACAAATCGCGGATTCATTATTTATAAGCAAGCATACCGTAGATTCTCACAGGAAAAACCTATTGCGCAAAACAGGTGCGGACAGTACCGCAGAACTGATCAATAAGGCGATAAAAGACGGGTTAATCTAATCAAGACAAAAGTTTCCGACTTCAAACTTCCGACTTCCTACGGCTGCACCTGTCCCTTGTCCATCCCTTTTTCTTTAGGCGGGTTTTTTATGGGTTCTACAGGGTGCTCTTCACGCTCACGCTTTGTTGCGATATTATTCGTCTCCAACTTATGCTTGGTGTAATTGTCGTCAGAGCCTACAACAGCTTTACCGCCAGTGTCAACTGGTGGGCAAGTCGGTTCATCCGATGGTGATGGTTGGTCTTTTGAATTTGCGGGCTTTGTCATAATTCTCAGTTTTCATATTCAACACGCCGCAACGATGTTTTGTTCCATACGTTAAATTTTGTTAAAAAGAGCCGCCGGGTAAGTGCCTGCCAATAATTATCGCTGATAAAGTTTTACCTTTATGATGAGGATTACTATTTTCGCAGAAATTGGATGTAAATTGCAGACCTTGTCTCAAATCTCACATCACAAATCTTATATCTAATGGAAGAATTTGAAGCAAGCGAATCATCGAAAAAGACCAAAAGTATTTATATCTCTACCGTTTTTGGCATTGCCATGGTTTTGCTGATGGTCGGTTTGCTTGGTCTTATCCTGGTTCACGCCAATAAACTTTCACGCTACGTAAAGGAAAATATCGTCCTCAATATCTATGTTGATGAGACCGCTCACGAAAGTGATGTACTGCAATTGCAAAAACAACTGGATGCTAACCCGATAGTTAAACAAACACAATACGTAAGCAAGGAAATAGCTGCTCAAAACCTAAAAAAGGACCTGGGCGAAGATTTTGTAAAATTCCTGGGCTATAACCCTCTTTCGCAATCGTTGGATGTATACCTGAAAGCTGACTATGCCAACAACGCTGATATTGAGAAATTCAAAACAGAGCTACTCAAAAACCCGATGGTTAAGGAGGTGAAGTACCAGCAATCGCTGGTTGATCAGATGAACCAAAACCTGACCTCGATCAGTCTTATTATCCTGGGCTTTACAATAATCTTTGTGATCTTATCGGTGGCGCTGATCAATAATACAATCAGGCTGGCGATCTATTCACAGCGCTTCCTCATCAAATCGATGCAGTTGGTGGGCGCTACAAAAAGTTTTATCCGCAAGCCGTTCATTTTATATGGCATCTGGCACGGATTGCTTGGCGCACTGATCGCCATAGTGATCCTGATGGTTACATTATACGTGGCCCAAAAAGAAATCCCAGACCTGGTGATCCTGCAGGATTATACCGAATTCGGGATAGTTTTCGCGCTGGTAGTTGGGCTGGGTATATTTATATCAGGCTTCAGCACGTCGCTGGCAGTCAATAAGTACTTGCGTTTGAAGATATATAATTTGTATCGGTAAAAGGTAAAAGGATAAAGGCGAAAGGCAAATCACCTATTCAATAACTCAACAATTCGATAATTCAATCATTAAAGATAGATGGCACTTACAAAACCAACCACACCGGTTAAAACAACGGCCCCTGCTGCAAAACCGCAGCCAAAAGAAAACACCAGCTCGATGACATTAGTATTTGATAAAGGCAACTACCGAATGCTCATTATCGCTATCGCAGTTGTTGCCCTTGGTTTTATCCTGATGTCGGGCACAACCGATATTTATAGCACAACCAAGATTGTTGTGGCTCCCGTAGTTGTACTGGCAGGTTTCGCAATAGGTTTCCTGGCAATCTTTAAAAAATCGACTTCTAAATAGTTGATTAAGTTAAATAGTTGATTAGGTTGAATGAGTTTTAATTAACCAACCTAATCAACTTACTCAACTCAATCTAACTTATTCAACTCACCCCAAACATGAACATTATCCACGTTATTATTCTGGCCATCATTGAAGGCTTGACCGAGTTTTTGCCTATTTCGTCCACCGGCCACATGGTTGTTGCCAGTGCGCTGATGGGTATCGGCAAAGACGAATTTGTAAAACTCTTCGAGGTGGTGATCCAGTTAGGGGCTATCCTGGCTGTGGTTGTTTTATACTTCAAGCGTTTCGTTCGGTCTGTCGATTTCTATATCAAATTGGTTATCGCTGTCATCCCGGCCGTTGTCCTGGGTGTGCTGCTCAAGAAGCATATCGATAAACTTCTCGAAAGCCCACTGGTTGTAGCTGTAGCCTTTGTAGTAGGCGGTGTTATCCTACTGTTTGTGGACGATTGGTTCAACAGACCAACGATAAAAGATGAAAAGAACATTAACCACGTAACAGCTTTTAAAATAGGTGTATTCCAGTGTTTGGCCATGATACCGGGTATATCTCGTTCGGCCGCCTCAATCGTAGGTGGTATGTCGCAAAAGCTGAATCGTACAGCCGCCGCCGAGTTCTCGTTCTTCCTCGCAGTACCAACCATGTTTGGTGCAACAGTAAAGGACCTTTGGGATTTCAAAAAGAATGGTTATTTCAATACCCCCGATTTTCACCAGGACATTAAATTCCTGATCATAGGCAGCGTTATCGCGTTTATTGTAGCACTGATGGCTATTAAAAGCTTCA
>JAICXZ010000399.1 GCA_025934475.1 Mucilaginibacter sp.
CGTTGCTGAAATAGATGTAGATTTCTATCTTAGTGCATGCCTAACGACCAAATCACTGAAACCGGGGGCGCCAAAATAGGTATGGCGCATGCTACCTGGCCCTTTGCAAAGCTGACAGTAACCAGGGACAAACTAGAGCTCAATGCTGGAATCATTGGTGATCTTGTTTTTAGCCCTTCAGATATTATCTCCATCGAGCCATATTCTGTTTTGGTAAACTTCCCGCCCTTGTTGGTGTTGTCACCGACAAGCTCAGTACCGAAATTTTGTTAATTTAGCAGGATGGCCCTTATCAACTTTGAGCACCACCCGCAATTTTTTACGGCGACTATATTAGAATGGAAATCCCTACTTAAGGATGACTCCTATAAAGATATCATCATAGACAGTTTGCGATTTCTTAAAAATGAAGGGAGTATAGTTGTTTATGCTTTTGTAATCATGCCTAATCATATTCATCTTATATGGCAAATACAAGATGGCTTTAAGCAAGACAAGATTCAAATGCGATTTTTAAGATTTACGGCTCAACAGTTTAAGTTTCGTTTAGTCGATACAACGGATTCCCGCCTCAACAATTATTTTGTAAATGCGAAAGATAGAGAATATCAGTTTTGGGAACGGAACGCACTGAGTATAGACCTATGGACGCCGGAAGTTTTCATGCAAAAGGTTGATTATATTCATAGCAATCCATTGCAGCAAAAATGGCGGTTGGCTGATCTGCCTGAGAACTATAAATATTCGTCTGCCAGATTTTATGAAACCGGTATGGACGAGTTTGACTTGGTGACCCATTACAATTGATCATGATTCCGTCCAGAAGCTTGTTGGTGACAACACCAACAAGGGCGGGTGCGTTGCTGAAATAGATGTAGATTTCTATCTTAGTGCATGCCTAACGACCAAATCACTGAAACCGGGGGCGCCAAAATAGGTATGGCGCATGCTACCTGGACCTTTGCAAAACTGACCGTAACCAGGGACAAACTAGAGCTCAATGCTGGAATCATTGGTGATCTTGTTTTTAGCCCTTCAGATATTATCTCCATCGAGCCATATTCTGTTTTGGTAAACCAGGGTATAAGAATAAATCATCGGGTAAACGCATATAGCCAGGATGTAATTTTTCTGACATCAGGCGCAAGCAGCCTTATCGATAAAATCAGGCAAATTGGTTTCCTTGACAACAAAGATGCTGCTTCTGTTCAAAGAGATATAGTGGCAATGCAAGCGTCAGGCGGTTTTCCACTAAGATGGCCGCCTGTTATTGCTATTATTGCAATATGGAACCTATTGTTTATGGCCAACATGTACACCTCATCTCATAACAGCAAAGCGCCTGTGTTGGGCATTTATGCCAAGCTGGCTTTAGGATTCATTTTGGTTGTCGCCCTGTCGATAGTTCTTTTCAAACCAGTGCAACGTTTTATGCTTAAAGAAGGAAGGTCGATCAAATCGGTCAGGCCTTTTTTACTTTTTACAATGTTTATTGTGGGGATAATGCTTTTAATGTTGACGGCGTTACATTCCTAACCTATATAGGCCGTGGTAACAACTGGAACCCAGTATTGGCTTTAATCAGAATAAAATAAACCATTTGCTAAGTGGAAATGTTGTATATTTAATATATAAAATATACTACTATGAGCCAGATCAGCGAAGTGAAATGCCCTCACTGCGGGCAATGGAGCAAATGGACAGGCAGCGTGGGCGACAAATGCCCTCATTGCGGTCAATATTTTGAGCCGCAACGTATTTTGTATGCCGAAGAAAAGAAAATGATTACAGCGCGGAACAGAGAGGCAGGCTATCTCGTGATACATGAAAATGATGACCCCATCATCAAAATACTCAAAGAATTCGTCAATTGGATACGTTGGGGAACGTTTTATGGGATATCTGTTATTTATATTATTATCGCGATCGGTATAGTCTTATACGGTTTGGTTATTCTATAATTAAACACCATATTTTATTCTGGCCGGGTTCCCGTCTTTAATAAACTACACCAAAAAAGATTTTGCGTGCGGAACAAGTGATTCTGCATCTTGGGGAATATTTATGATTTAAGGCTTCGGACAATGGCCTATTTTCACTGATCAAAAATCTTTTTTCCCTGCTTTACAATGATGCCGATGATTAGTGCAATGGGAATGCACATGATGATAGTTCCCATAATTGAATAAGTGTTCATCTTGCTTTTCCTTTAAGTTAATAATTGGGCGTATATAAAGCTAATTATTAACCCCTTGATAACCATACGTATTTTTACGCATTTATCGCCGTACTTCTACCTGATTTATGTGGCGGTGGCATAAATCAGGCGAAAATTTTGATAATTCGGCAGGAAAAGAAATTAATTGAAGGTAAATCCGGCCGCAAGTTGGCCTTGTTTATTTAAAGGTATAACGATTGGCAAAAAAAAGATGCAACCCTAAGATTGTAGCCTTTTACTTTCTTCCGAAAGGAAATCGGCAAACCGCTTTCGGAGCGCTTTGTGATATTCAATCAGGCGCAACGCTTCTTCTGTCAACGCCGAGCCCCCACCTTTTTCCCCACCGGTTTGTGGTATAACTACTGGGCTTTCTGTCTGTTCATTTAAATGGGTGATCAGTTCCCATGCCTTTTTGTAGGACATTTTCATCTCTTTGGCGGCGGCGCTTATTGAACCTGTTTCGGCAATGCGTTCTAATAATTCGACTGGCCCTGGGCCAAAAAAACGCTCACCATTGGCTTCGATCCATAAACTGCCGCCTACGCGTGCAGCGAGGCCTTTCTTCAAAATGTCTTTAATAGGTTTTTCCATGCAGAAGTAAAGGTAAACAGTTATGTGTGAATAATGACTTTGTTTCACCCGATCCTCGCGTAATTCCCGCTCTGTTGCTTAGGTAGTTCTACTGCAATGATTTGCGCCAGCTACTTCAATTAAAATCAGTGGAATCCCGTATCCCTTTGCGTGCTTGCCCTGATGCTCGAGCTATACTTTTAAGTCAATTTTGAACCAACAAAAGAAAAGCATTTAAACATCAATTAAAAAATATCAGCATTATGAAAAAGACAAACTTACTCCTTTTAGCACTACTGGCGGTTAGCCTTTTGCTATTTGCACAATCATGCGGTAAGGACGGAGCCGTTGGTCCTCAGGGCCCGGCCGGTACAACGGGACCCACCGGGGCAACAGGTCAGGCAGGCCAAACCGGGGCAACAGGAGCGACCGGAACAGCTAACGTAATTTATTCTGACTGGGTAACGCCTCCTACCTACGCCCAGAGCACCATTTTTGGTACGGTTCATTTTGATGCCTCTATCACGGCTTCAGCTATTACACAAGACATACTGGACAAGGGAACAGTTTTGGTTTATGGAAAACTTGATGGGTATACACCTACAATCTGGCCTACAGACCAGGTTGGTCAGTTGCCAATTGTTGTGACCTATCAACTGAGTAGTGTTACTTACACAGATACCTGGTCGGCAAATGTGACTCTCGGAAATATTCAGATTGATTTTGTAGATAACCTGAATTTTTACACCGGCATCTCAAATCTGCACCAGTTCAGATATGTAATCATTCCTGGCGGCGTACATACCCTGGGTAGCCTTAATCCGAAGAACTACAACGAGATCAAAAATGCGTTCCATCTTCCCGACTGATCAATTCATGGGTCTGAATTAAAGTTGGGTAAGCTCCGCCTTGTGCGGAGTTTTTTTGTTTAAAAATCAGTCGAAAATGCAAAACCGTATGCGCCATCCTCGTAACTCGGGGAAAGGAACGTGTTGCGGAACCTGCTCTTTTTGTGCCTGCTTTTCTGCTCAGCCTTTTCATCGCCGTGGGTAAGCCAGTTACGGATGGTTGGATAAACCAGGTAGGCTGCCTTGGTCGAAAGAATTCCGAATCCGGCACCAGCCACAACATCGCTGAACCAGTGGTCACGGTTATATATCCGGAATATGCCTGTAGTTGCGGCTATACTGTAAGCAGCGACACCGTACCACGGTGATTTAGCATCGTACTCCTGTGCCATAAATTCGGCTCCCATAAACGCCAGGCCTGTATGGCCTGATGGGAAGGACAAATAATCGCCTTTATTGGGCCGTTGACGGTGAGTAAGTTTTTTTGTTATGCCTTCACTGGCAAAAACAAAAAAGCCAGAGAGTCCAAGCAATGCTGTGCGGTCGACGAAACGGTTTTTGCCTTCTATACCTACCAGGTTTAATCCATAAACCAACACTATTGGCGTAAACTGAAAGTAGCTTTCAGCTTTGGTACTAAACGTGGAATCACTTTTTCTGACTGTCGACTGGACGTAATAGTCGATACGCCTGATAGGATGGACCGCAAACGAAA
>JAICXZ010000750.1 GCA_025934475.1 Mucilaginibacter sp.
AAAACCTCGGCGCCGTTAAAACCGGCAGCATCATCTTTTTGATCCTGAATGCCGTGCTTCGCATCCTGTATTGGGTGTTTCCCGAAAGCCTTACACGTGCCCAAAACTATCCTGAGTTTAACATTTCTAACTGGATATATATCGGCATTACACCCGTATTCCTGGGAATCAGTTACCTGCTCATTTACCTTTACAAGAAACAACACAAGGCCGATTTTGTGATGGGGACATTTGTTTTTGCATTTACGTTCTTTATCATTTTCTGCGGAATGTACTCGAGCTTTATTGCTACATCCGACCCGCGAAATGCGCTAACGCTATACCTCACCGCCCTCAGTATCATCAGTGTGGTTTTTGTGCTCGAAGCGCTGGAAACCATCCTGCTCATTATTTTGAGCGAGCTGGTTTTCACCTACATGCTTTATTACACTGCAGCGGAACCGACGGAAATGATTTACGCCCAACTGATCTCGGTGACGTTGTTGTTTTGCTTTTACTTTATTTCGAGGTATTTCTATAATTATAAGTCGAGCCACTTCTTGCAGCTCGTTGATATCAGCGAAAAGAATATCGCTATTGAAAAGGCCAACGCATTCAAAAACGAGATCCTGGGCATGGTCGCGCACGATTTACGCAACCCCATCGGCGCCATTGAAACCATAGCTATGATGATGGAAATGGACGAGGTGGATAAGGATACTCACGAAAACCTGGAGATGATAAAGGCGTCGTGCACAAGGGCACGGGGCATTATCACCGACCTGCTCGATGCTGCTAACAATGAGAATATTAATATCATTGACACCCGCCGCACGGAGATGAACCACTTTCTGAAACGGATCATCAGCGACTGGAAGATGCAGAAGAACGCAAAAAACGCCATCGTGTATATTGGCACCAAGGACCAGGTTTTCTCCGAGATCAATGCCGAAAAATTTCAGCGTGTTATGGACAACCTGATCACAAATGCCTTAAAATTCTCTAAAGACAACGGTAAGATCGACATCTACCTGAGCGCCAAAGATGGCCAAACCATTGTCGAGGTGCGCGACTACGGACTTGGGATTCCCGCCGAAATGTTGCCGTATATCTTCCAACGCTTCTCCAAAGCAAGAAGGCCAGGCGTGCGGGGTGAACAGTCTACCGGCTTGGGTTTGAGTATCTCCAAACAGATTATCGAGAATCATAAAGGAACTATTGAGGTTGCAAGTGAGGAGAGGAAGGGATCGACGTTTACGATTAAGCTGCCATTGGTGGATTAGTCATTCGGCATTAGTCATTAGGCATTCAATAGCAGCAATGGGCAATCAATAAAAATAAACTTTATTAAAATTTATATATATGGTTATCAGATTAGAAGATTTAGAATTATACAACCTTGCGGAATCATTTGGGGATGAAGTTTGGTTCTTGGTTATCGAATGGGATTATTTTGTTAAGGATACCGTTGGTAAGCAATTGTGTAGGGCGGCCGATTCAATTGGTGCAAATATTGCCGAAGGATTTGGTCGTTATCATTTTAAAGAAAATAAAAACTTCTGTTATTTCAGTCGCGGCTCGGTTATCGAGACCAAAAGTTGGCTCAAGAAGGCTAGAACAAGAAAATTGATCGCTGAAGACACTTTTCTCTCATTGATAGGAAAACTCGAAACTATTCATCTCAAACTCAACAGCTATATAAAATCGATCGGCAAATAATGACTAATGCCCAATGACTAATGACAATTAGAAGAATCGACCGTCAAAGTTCACCAAAAACAATTCCTTCGTCGCCCTGGTACACGCCGTATAGAACCACCGCAAAAAATCCATATTCAGCATTTCATCGGTTAAGTAACCCTGATCGATAAAAACGGCATCCCATTGGCCACCCTGGGCTTTGTGGCAAGTGATGGCGTAGGCAAATTTAATCTGGAGGGCGTTGTAATATGGATTCTGCTTTAGCTCGTCGTATTTAGCTTTACGGCTGAGGATATGCTCATAGTCCTTCATTACTTCGTTGAAAAACTCTTTTTGATCAGCCTGGGATAATGAAGGTGATTCCGAATTGATGGTATCCAGCAGTATTTTGCATTCCAGCGTTGGATCCTCGGCATAGTCGATAAATTCCAGTTGCACATCAGCAAAACGGCGACCATACATTTCCTCGGTTCGGCGTACGCGGCGAATGCGGGCAATGTCGCCATTGGCTATAAAATCGGTACTGCTTTCTTCTTCGCCCTGCAGCCAGAAGTAATTGTTGCGGACGATCATGATCTGATCGCCCCCGGTCAATTCTTCTTCGCGGTACAGGATGCGGTTGCGAATCTGGTGGTTGTAGAGGTTGGCATTTTTGTTGGAGCGACAGATAACCAGTGTGTTTTCGTAACCGTATTTATTGTAGGCATAGTTGAGGCCCTCTTCTAGTTTGTCGCCCGTCATGCGGTAGACGTCTTTATAACCTTTGGTGACGATATGCGGTGCTATTATTTCTTCAGTTCTGATCAGCTCACGCATGGCGGTTACGTTGAGCAGGATGC
>JAICXZ010000536.1 GCA_025934475.1 Mucilaginibacter sp.
GAGGTGGTATCGGCATTGAATACACCAAGGTCGATTGGCTTTCCTGCTACAATTGCCCATAGCTGATAAGAATGGTCTTTATCGTTAGCAGGCATCTTAGCGGTAGCCATATCGATCCAAACTTTTTTCTTGCTTGGGCTCCAGGCTACCATTAAAGCCGATTTCGGCGACTTGGTGGTTCCGTTTAGCTTATACATCTTAAACGACGGATCACGCAATACGCCAATTTCACCGTCCTTTAAGCTTACAGTATTAGCCATTTGCTGGTTTTGGTTGTTCAGGCTGGCCACAAGGTTTTGCGAATCCTTCAGCTTGTTGTAGACACTGATAAGCGCAATCGTACTTGCAATAAGTAATGCCAGACTGGCGGCAAAGGCGTATTTATAGAAATTGGTTTGTTTTGGTTGTTCAAACGGCACCACTTTGGCTTCAGGTTTTTCTTCCCTGCGGCCAAAGTTTCTGTCATCGCCCAAATTAACTACAAGGCTATTGAGCACCCTGTCGCGCTGATTCTCATCAGGCTCTATTGCATTTGCTTCGGCATATAGTTCCAGCGACTTTTCAATCTCCTCCAGTTCGGCTTTTATGGCAGGGTGCTTTGCAGCCATTGCTTCCACCTCAAGTTTTTCCTGAGGCGTAACATCTCCCAGAACATAAAGCTCTAAAATGCCGGATTCAATATATGCCTTTATATCTTCCACTTTCAATTAAAAAATTTCCTCAACTGCACAATGGCCATTCTCAAACGTGTTTTTATGGTACCCAAAGGCACACCGAGTTCATCAGCAGCTTCTACATGTGTGTACCCTTTGAAGTACACCAGATCCAATATTGATTTCTGCTCAGGCTTTAGGGTTTCCACTAAGTCCTTGATACCCATCAGTTCAGGTTTGTACGCCGTGTTCCTTTGCTCATCAATAAAAGTTACGTTATTTTCAAGCTCCTGGTTTTTATTCTGATTCTTAAAGTCTTTTGAGCGTATCTTGTCAATAGCGAGATTACGGGCAATGTTCACCATCCAGGTAAATAAGCGCCCCTTATCTGAACTATAGCTCGCGAAAGAATTCCAGATTTTGATAAAAGTATCCTGTAAAACGTCCTCGGCTATTGCGGTGTCGATAACAATGCGCGAAATGACACCGTAAAGCGATGCTGAATACATATCGTAAAGCGCTTCAGCCGCAATTCTTTCACGATTACGTAAAGCAGCTATCAACTCCTCTTCGGAGAGCGATATTTTGTGTCGTTTACTCAAGAGACGATGAAGATAGGAATGATTGTTTAGATTTCAAACAGGTGCTTTTCGGCATGATACGATGAACGTACCAGCGGACCGCTTTCCACGTATTTGAAACCCATATCAAGGCCAATTTGTTTGTATTTCGCAAATTGATCGGGATGTATCCAGTCAACCACCGGGTGATGGCTGCGGGTAGGTTGTAAATACTGGCCCAAAGTAAGGATGTGAACACCGGCATCAAGCAGATCCTGCATCGCTTCCAGCACATCTTCTTCGGTTTCACCCAAGCCCAGCATAATGCCAGATTTTGTACGAAGACCCGCCTGCGAGATATACCTCAAGCAATCCAAACTGCGATCATATTTTGCCTGGATGCGCACTTCTTTGGTGAGGCGGCGAACGGTTTCGAGGTTATGCGAAACAACTTCAGGCCTAACGGCTAGCACTCTTTCCAGGTTTTCCCAGATGCCCTTAAAGTCAGGTAGTAAAGTTTCCAGTGTAGTTTCGGGACTTTCCCGGCGAATCGCATTGATGGTTTCGGCCCAGATGATGGAACCGCCGTCTTTCAGATCGTCGCGGTCCACGGAAGTGATCACACAATGTTTAACCTGCATCAGCTTCACCGAATTAGCTACGCGATTGGGTTCGTCCAAATCCACAGCCAGCGGGCGACCGGTAGCAACAGCGCAGAAGGAGCATGATCGCGTACAGATATTACCCAATATCATAAAGGTTGCAGTACCTGCACCCCAGCATTCCCCCATATTGGGGCAATTGCCGCTTTCGCAGATGGTGTGCAGCTTATGCGTATCCACCAGGCTGCGTACATGTGCATATTCTTTTCCAACAGGAAGCTTTACGCGAAGCCAGTCGGGTTTGCGCTGGGTTTGATTTACAGGTATTACCGGTAATTCGATCATAGTGCAAAGTTAGGGAAAAAGGTTGGAATGGTTGCAGTGGTTGAAATGGTTGCAGGATGGGTGCAGGTAAAAGATTACTGTGAATTGATTTTTCTATTTAGATTTGCGTAGAAGGGGATTCACCCAATCAACAAAAAGCTAATACATCTAACAATGGCAACTGTAGAAACCACTTACGTAGGAGACCTGAGAACCGAAAATATTCACGTACAATCGGGTACCAAAATATTAACCGATGCACCAACTGACAATCAAGGTAAAGGCGAGGCTTTTTCGCCAACTGATCTATTGGGCGTAGCGTTGGGCACTTGTATGCTCACTACTATAGCGATCAAAACTCGTAATGACGGTATCAATATCGACGGCGCAAAATGTTCAGTCACTAAGATCATGACGTCGACTCCGCCACGTAAAGTAGCCGAACTTCAGATCAAATTGAAATTTCCGCAGCAGTACTCAGAGCAGCAGCAAAAATTGCTGGAAGATATTGCAATGACCTGCCCTGTTTACCTCAGCTTACACCCCGATATGGTGAAGACGGTAGACTTTGGCTGGGAAGTGATGGCTTAATGGAGTCCGGAAGTCCGCGTAAGTCCGAAACACTAATATCGAACGTCGAATGTTGTATAATGAAGTAATCCTTCGAAATTCGGCGTTCGATGTTCGTTATTCGAAATTATAAAATCGGGATTAGCTAAGTACCGATAGTGCCTCATCAAGCGATATCCCGCCGTGCGATTGGTCGAGGATGCACTCGCCGTCTTTGATCACTAATAATTGGGGCGATTCGTGGTGAACCTGGAAATCTTCAGCCACAAGGTTAGATACCTCGCGGTTTCTGATCAGATCTAAGAAATAAAAGTGTAACTCTTGCGGAACGTTGCCTTTGTCCATCTCCAGCCTTCTTTTGGCCATCAGGCTGGTAGCGCAACGGATGCTATGTTTGAAAATAATGCTGTAGCCTTGTTGTTGTTTAATCTCTTTCACCTGCGCAGCAGAATCCAACGGTATCCAGTTCATATATTAACTAAAAAATAAAAAGTCTGCAAAGGTAATGTCTTGCAGGCAAATTAGTTTTGAGTGGGCAGAAAAATGACTATCGGCTGTTTTTTGGATAAGATGAGTAGGCCGGACAAAGTTTGTTGGAGCATGATGCTATGGTGCCGGCTGCCAGAACCAAAAGAGCTATGTAAACTAGTTTTTTCATTGTGTTCGATTATCCCTTTATACGTAAATCAGGCACTTAATGTTTCGGCCAAACAGGCCATTTTGATAGCAGTTATGGCCGCCTCGTCGCCTTTATTGCCATGCTTGCCACCTGCACGGTCAATGGCCTGCTGCTGGTTATCTGTAGTCAATACACCAAATATAACAGGTTTTGAATATTTTATAGCAACATTGCTTATTCCATTTGCTACAGCATTACAAATAAAATCAAAATGCCGGGTTTCGCCCTGTATCACGCAGCC
>JAICXZ010000591.1 GCA_025934475.1 Mucilaginibacter sp.
AAAGAACTATGCGATCATTGGTCAAAGGAAAAAGAAAGTTTATCAACTCGGCGACGAGGTTAGGATCAAAGTAAAAAACGTGGATCTCACCAAGAAGCAGATCGACTTCACCCTGATACAGGATTGACAGTCGGTTGATTAAGTTAGATTGGGTTGATTAAGTTGATTGAGTTATCTTTGATCGCCCGATAAATACGAGTATATCCCCCACATGACGAGACTGAACGATCTGCAGGAACTGATAAGTAAAGAAGTAAACCAACTCGAATACCCAGCATATCCTGCAGAATTATACGAGCCGATCAAATATATCCTTTCCCTTGGCGGCAAACGCATCCGCCCTGCCCTGCTGCTGATGGCTTGCGATATGTTTGGGGGCGATATCCGTAAAGCAATCCCCCCTGCCCTGGCTATCGAGGTGTTTCACAACTTTACTTTGATGCACGATGATATCATGGACAACGCGCCGCTTCGTCGCGGTAAAGTGACTGTTCATGAAAAATGGAATAAGAACGTGGCCATCCTTTCAGGCGACGTGATGCTGGTAGAGGGCTATAAGCTGATGATGAATGTAGATGACCATGTCCTGCGACCCATCATGCAGATCTTTAATGAAACTGCCGTAGGCGTGTGTGAGGGCCAGCAGATCGACATGGAGTTTGAGACGCGCAACGATGTTCATATCGATGAGTATATCAATATGATTCGGCTAAAAACCGCCGTTGTACTGGGCGGCGCCTTAAAAATAGGCGCTTTGATAGGCGGAGCCGAAACCAAAGACGCCTTACTGCTACAGGCATTCGGTGAACATTTGGGCGTGGCCTTCCAGTTACAAGATGATATCCTGGACGTGTATGGCGATCCGGAAAAGTTTGGTAAACAAGTAGGCGGTGATATACTGTCAAATAAAAAAACCTTCCTGCTTATTAAGGCTCTGGAGTTAGCCGATAAAGGCCAATCGGCAGAGTTAAATCACTGGTTATCCGGCACTCAATTTCAGCCAAAAGAAAAGGTGGAGGCAGTTACCAATATCTATGACCAATTGAACGTTCGTCATTTTGCGTGGGAAACGATGCATCACTATGCGATCATGGCTTTTGAGGCGCTTGACGCTATTACCCTCTCCGCAGAGGCCAAACAATACCTCCGCGACTTTGCCGACGGCTTGATGGTGCGCGAGAATTGAGTATATTTAAGGCATGAAACGAGCCTTATTACTTTTTTTACTTACTATTCCTGCGTTTGCTGCAACAGCTCAGCAAACCCCGCCTCGTAAAGGTGATCCCGACGCGGAAATACCTATACAGCCGGAAACAGTCAAACCCTTGGTTAACACCGGCGATGTATACACATCAGTCGAAAAGAATCCTGAATTCCCGGGAGGAGAAATTAAGTTTAATGAATACATTAAAAACAATCTAAAATATCCGGAATATGCTCGCAAAAACGACGTCGAGGGCAGGGTGTTCCTTACACTGATAGTGGAGAAAGATGGGTCTTTAAGTAACATAAAAGTAATAAGGGGTATCGCAGCTGGCTGCGACGAGGAAGCCATTCGTCTTTTAAAGAATAGTCCCAAATGGACGCCGGGTATCAATGATGGGCATCCGGTACGAGTATCCTATGTTGTGCCGATTGAGTTTAAATTGTGATTTCAATCTCTTCTTAATGAAAAAATACATTCTCTTAGCCGTCTCATTTTTCGCACTAACAGCCTCTGCCCAAACCCTCACTTCCGGTGGCAAACTGAAGCCTGAACAGGCCATCATGGATATCAGGCATTACACCATCGATTTGGGGATCGATTTTAACCAGCGTTCCATTGAAGGTTATACAACTATCGACTTTATCCTGTCAAAGCCGACCAATGTGCTGCTTTTCGATCTGCTTGATTCATTGAATGTGCACAATGTGCTGGTTAATGGTAAGAAAGAGCCTTTCGATTATAAGAACAATTTGATTACCATACACCTTAATAAGGAATTGACGGAAGGCCGTGCCAGTGTCAAAGTATTTTATGGCGGCAAACCGCATGTGGCCAGGCGCCCACCCTGGGACGACGGGTTTACCTGGACCAAAGATTCAACCGGTCACCAATGGATGGCTATAACGGCTGAAGGTTCAGGCGGTAAGCTTTATTTTCCATGCAAAGACCATCCCTCTGATGAACCCAACGAAGGTGTTGATATGATGATCACCGTGCCCAAAGACCTGATGGTTGCGGGTCCAGGTCTGCTGCAAAGCGTTAAGAAACATGGTGAGACAGCAACCTATCATTGGAAAACCAATTACACCATCAACAATTACAGCATCCTGTTTAATGTTGGCGATTATAAAGTATTCAGCCGGCCATTTACTACATGTAATGGCACGACGACTACGGTCCAATTTTATGTGCTGAAAGAGCATGCCGATAAGGCCGGGCATTTCCTTGATGTATTTGAAAAAACCATACACGAGCAGGAAAAGTATTTCGGCGAGTACCCTTTCGCCAAAGAGAAAATTGCCATGGTGGAAACACCACATTTAGGCATGGAGCACCAAACCATGGTAGCCTATGGCAACAAATTCAGGTATACCAAGATTGGCGGCGAAGACTACGACTGGCTGATGCACCACGAATTTGGCCACGAATGGTGGGGCAACAAAGTAACCGCCAAAGACTGGGCCGATTATTGGATTCATGAAGGCATTTGCTCGTTTGGCGACGCACTTTATACCCGTGAGTTTGAGGGCGAGGCCGCTTACAACAAAATATTTCAAAGAAGTATTTTCGGAATAGAAAATAAACTGCCTGTGGTGCAGCATCCGGATATGGACGAGGAGGCTGCCTACATCAACGATATTTACAGCAAGGGCGCCTTCTTTATGCATACCCTGCGCTATGTTATGGGCGACAGCTTATTCTTCCCTGCTTTGAAGAAATTTGTTAGCAGTCCGCAATACACCTATGATAATTTGGTGAGCACCGACGATGTAGAGCAGTTTTTCACTAAAGAAGCCGGCAGGAATTTGAAGCCGCTGTTTGATCTTTATCTGCGCACAACTGATAAACTGCAAGTGCATGTACAGGCAAGGTCAGGCAATAAATACATTGTTCAATTACAAAATATTGATATTCCACTGCATTTAGATATTACGACTGATAGCGGTGTCAAACATATAATGGCTGACAGCAAGGGCGTCACGATCGACAGTAAAACTGTGCCAGTTGTAGATCCGGAGGTGTTTTATATTAAGAGGGTGATCATTGAATAACCACAACAACAATAGCCTATTCGGGTAATAATTCAAATAAAACAACACGCAAACGA
>JAICXZ010000630.1 GCA_025934475.1 Mucilaginibacter sp.
GGTAATCTTGAGGCCCATCAGAAAATCGTCTATCATCAGCAGGTTACTGTTGCGGTCGCTGATCTTACTTTGTTGAAAATCTACCTGGTTCTCGTAATTGGAAAGATATTTACCTGTAACTGTATCAATGATATAATCGCGCTCACTTCTATCCAGGTGATTGTAGATATAGTTTACCAAAAAAGCCTGATCGTTATACAGGTGCACCTCGCAACGGGTTTTTAATCCGTTAAATTTCCATTTATAAACAAAGATGGAGAGCTTCTTTTCGGTAAAAACAAAATCAGGTTTGCCGTGACGCGCCATCACACTTTTCGAGCTTTTTCCTAGAACACCACGCTGTATATCGGCATTAGTGTGAATGGTGCTCAAATTCATCGATTCGGTGAATATGCCCGTATAGCTCGAAAAATTGGTATACTGACCTAAAACCGCTTTATAATAAGATGAATTGCTGGTATGATAAGTTCCAAATAACACTCTGCGGAAATCAGTGAACGATCCGCCTTTTTTTAAAAAGAAGTAGATATTTTTTGGTGAGGCTAAGGTTGCCATATAATTGTGGGGTGGTTTGCGGTTGGGTTAATAATAAATTCGTTGTCGTGATGTTGTATTTTTTTTGTAATTCTGATACTTATACGCAGCTTATTTACATAAGGTTATTAATTCGGAGATAAATATTATTAAAATATTGTGCCTAAAAACAACAAAAAACACTCAAAATTATCTATAAATACATATTTTAATATCCATTAATTAAATATTTAATTATTAGGACAATTGATTTCCGGAATTTCAACAGTAACAGGAAAGTTACAAAGCGTAAGTGAGACAAATTTTACAATTAGTAACAGTGGAACGCGGCGATCACCAGGAAACAGGAAAAGAAAAAGCCTTAATTTGTTGATCAATAGCCATCGACAGTCACTTTGCCATCATCAACCTTTAGGGGCAGCCATAGATAATCCGATTTGGGCAGGTCAAGTTTATTCCAGCGGTCGGCCATGAAAATAAAATTTCCGGGCTTGCCTTTTAAGGGCAACACGAAGGTGCTTTGGGCTTCGAAGGTTGTTTCAGCGCCCGGTCCCTGGCAGGGATTGCCATACTCTTTATAAGGACCAAGCGGGCTGTCGGCAACCGCATAGGTAGCTGCATTTGGCGACCAGCCTGTGCACGACGATGTAATCAAATAATATTTTCCACCGCTTTTAAATAAAGCCGGGGCCTCGCGGTTGCGATCTATAAGTATGCGACTGAAAGTCTTGGTTGGGGCCAAGTAATCATCACTCAGCAGACAAACCTGCATGGTCTTATTTTGTTCCGACGAATAAATAAGGTAAGCTTTGCCGTCATCATCCTGGAACACTGTCATGTCCCGGGCCATGTTACCGTTTGGTTTTACACTTCGGAGATATCGGTAAGGCCCCGCTGGTTTGTAACTTATGGCAACACCTGATTGAGAATAGGAGTAGTCCTTTTTGTCCACATGCATCCACATTACATATTCTTTGGTTTTAGCGTTGTAGATCACTTTCGGCCGCTCAATAACACGACTTGTGTCAATATCTTTCGAGGTATCGCCCTTTGTCGGAGCAAGTGCAACGCCTTCATATTTCCAGTGCTTCAAGTCTTTGGAAGAGTAGCAGGATACCCCTCCAGCCGGAACGCGATAGTCCTCCCATTGCTGCCCCTGCACCAGCCAGGTTTCTCCTTTTTTGATCTCGCCAAAAAGATAATAAGTGCCATTATGATATAAAACACCGGCTCCGTGTGCGTTCACGAAATGCCCCTTGTCATCAACCAGGTTTCCTTTTACCTGGGCCAATGTCCTGCAACAAAAAAACAGCATTAATGTAATAGCAAAAATTTGCAATCGGCGACTTACCATCTTATTGTTTTATTTTGCTGATCCCCTTTATATAGGCCTTAGTTTTCCTAAGACCGCAAGTTTTCATTAACCCGTAATTATCAAAATCTTTCAATTGGTCAGCCGAGGTAATAGCAGCATTTCCGGGATTCTTGAATTTGGGCTTCACATCTGTTTCCAAATATAACATATCAGTGGGCAATGCACTCGCGCACTTGTTTCTCCATGCTCCGAAATCTTTGATCCCATTCATGCTGAAACCTTTATCAACGCTCCACCAATTGTTACCCATGTATCTGGCGTCTCCTATTTTGTCTTCTCCTTTTATCAGCGAATCTTTTCCCACAAACACATTATAGCTGAACCTCAGCCCCTTGCTCTCACTCTTTTCAGAAAAACTTATGGCTGCTACTTTCGAATTATAGATGATGTTGCCGTAAACCTGGCAATCGTGAAACTGCTTCTCATCATCTGAACTATTCCAGATGTATAATCCGGCCTGGGAATCGGAAACTGTGCCGTCGTTTTCGCTGATGTTATACCTGAAAATATTATGGTGCCAGGGAGTTGCTCCCCAATACTGGAAAATGCAATACCCGCTTCCCTGGTTTCCGTAGGATACGCAGTATTGAATTATGGAGTTCGTTACCCCTCCGTCAAAGTCAAATCCCCCGCCATCAGCGCCGCCTTTTGATGTCTTATTACAGTACGATAAGCAATGTTGGATAACTACACTGTCGGCCTCGTAAGCCCATATCCCCACCGGGCCATTGCCAATACGCGGCATATCCCATCCATTATTGGTAGCAGTGCAGTGGTCAATAAGTACGTTTTTGCAATTTCCTACAACAATGCCATTTCCGCTGTGATTCGTTAAATTAGTCGGGTCGCCGGGGTTGTTTTCGGCCCGGCAGAAAAGTATTTTTATATTCCTGGAATTTCTTTTCTTAAAATCACCTTCTACTGTTATGCCCGCTGAACCATTATCGTGGGCATTTACCTTCGTCAGGACGACGCGGGTTGAAGCAAATATCAGCAAGCCTGGCTTTTGAAATCCGCTGATCTCGGTATTGCCGACATTAATATGGTCACAATTGATTATAGTTAGCCCGGATTTTGTATTGCCGCTTTTGCGGCCGGCCCCTATTAAACGCAAATTTTGAACAGAGATATACCGGGCTTTGTACAGATCAATCCCAATGCCGCCGCCCGCATCGATAACTGCCCTGCCCCATCCATAAGATCGTATAATA
>JAICXZ010000243.1 GCA_025934475.1 Mucilaginibacter sp.
ATGTCCGGCAGACAACGTGTTTTCTATTATTAAATAAGTGTAAAATAGGATATGCTGATACGTGCATTCGGAGCGGAGGGTGCTCCTGCCTTAGCGGTCAATCACCTGGACATTTTAAATCTGTTTCAACGACATAATATGTTTGTGAGCCTGCAATCCCTGATGTGCGGGAATAATTTTACAGCGGGGCATTTTGCCGAGGGCAGGCACCGCAAGTTCCGGAGGGAGGAAAAGTATAATGGCCCTCCGGAGACAAGCGGGCCTGGTAGCTCGGTGTGCTTACTCGTGTTGCGCCCAAACATACCTGCTGGCGAGGCATTTTCCGCAATAATATCTGCGGAAGGGAAACCCGGGAAACAGGTGCCGAATTATCCAATGCCTTTGAAGGCGGTATGAATAAACGCTCCCGCATTTACGGCAGCGATGGTGAGCAACTTTGTTTTTATCGTAGCTCATTATTTGGGGGTATTAATGTTTAATTCGGTTAGCTTAAAGGCTATCCCAACTCACACTTTCATTTAGTAAACCACTGCCTCTTTCAGATAATTTAAAATTTCCCATATCAGTACGCGTAACCAATTGATTACTTACAGCAAAATCAACGGCATTTATAATTCGCCATCCCTCCAGGGGTATATCAATAAGGCGGTTCTTACTGATGCAGTCAAGCAATAAAATAATGTCGTGTTTATCCATGGATAAAAATTTGGGAGTCAAGGTCCCTGGAAACATAAAATCAGTTTTTTAGAATTCAAAACAACTATTCAGATACAGGCTTGCGCAAAACGGCATGGCCGGCCCTGAAAAAGCACATTTAATTTTTAGCCCGATAAGGCGGATGGTGAATGGTGGTCAGATCCGGAAGATACAATTTAGGAGGTAGTAGTAATTGCAATAGGTGAGCCGGGAAATTGGATGAACAATATTCCCGCAAAATAATTTCGCTGTGTGAAGATCAGCTTTATTAGATTGGTTCGGAACGTTAGCTAGGGAATGCTTAAATAACCGGTTATCCTCAATGGTCGACTTGTCGGCCCTTTGAATAACAAGATTATGACCGGTACTTTTTTTTAGAACAAAATGGTGGCCGCTTTCAATTCCGGCAGTAAGCTTCGGGACAAAGAAGAGATAGGTTGCCGTAATAAACAAATAGAACGCAGCTAAAATCAGCGCGCCAGGTTTTTTAGGGTTAAAACCTTGTTTACTAGGGTACATATCGCATCTAAGATAGAAAAAAATTTAGCAATTTGTAAAATTTAAGTTACAGGTCAAACGTCGAAAATCCCAAAATCGCTCGACAATTTTCTCTTTAGGAAAATTCTGTTGAAAGCCCGTGACCCGTTGGTTCTAATCCCAAAGGCGTTGATGAAGCGAGCTTTAATTCAACTCAAAATTTGCTTTGATAACCAGCATGTTGCCTGAAGAATATTAATTCAAATCAATTACAACTTGTAACCTGCTTTTACCGTAAAAGCAGCTTTATAAAGTAATGGCGTGACCCGCACAATATGAATTATAAGTTATTTTATTTTTTTATTTTTTTAGTCGCCGTTTCTGGTGCAGCCTATGCCCAAAACGGTGCTTCCTCGGACGAGTTGTTTCAAACGGCACGTCATGCTGCTTTTGATCAGAAGGATTATCCTAAAGCCATCAGCCTGAGCAAACAAGCCCTGGCCAAAAGTTCTGATTACTCTGATATCCGGGTCTTTTTGGGCCGCGTTTATACCTGGTCCGGCAAGCTGGATAGCGCCCGTGCGGCGTTTAACTATGTTCTAGACAAGCATCCTGATAACGATGATGCTTCTTTTGCTTTTGGCAGCCTGGAGTATTGGAACGATAACTCGGCTAAGGCACTGCAAATAACAAATGCCGGGTTAAAATTTCACCCTCAATCTAAGGACCTGTTGCTGTTAAGAGCAAAAGTGTTGAACGACCTGAAACGCTACAGCGAAGCCAGCAACACGCTAGACACTTTAATTAAAGAAGATCCCGGAAACACAGACGCCCACGCACTTGCCGACAGAGTGCAAGACAATGCTAGTGTCAACAAAATTGGTGTTACCTACGACTACATACATTTCGATAAAGAATTTAACGCACCATGGCAATTGGCCAGCCTGGAATACGGCCGCCAAACCAGTCTGGGTTCCATCATTGGCTACGTAAATTATGCTAATCGATTCAATACCAACGGCGTTCAATATGAACTGGACGCTTATCCGCATATATCCAAAACATTTTATGCCTATGTGAGCGGGGCCTATTCGGACAATGTCGGCGTATTCCCTAAAACCAGGGCAGGGTTTTCGCTGTATGCAAATCTGCCTGCCAGCTTTGAGGCCGAAGCAGGATTCCGGTATTTGCATTTCACGGGAGATACATGGATGTATACCGCATCGATAGGTAAGTATTACAAGAGCTTCTGGTTTAATTTCCGTACCTATCTCACGCCATCGAATAGTTCCATCTCGCAGTCTTATTCAGTACACGTTAGATATTATACCGGTGGGGCAGATGATTACTTGTCATTGGGCGTAGGTACTGGTATTTCTCCGGACGACCCTCGGAACATAATCCTGCTCAATAATGGCAACAATTATAAGTTGATGTCGAATAATGTTTCGCTGGCCTTCTGGCATACGTTCAAAAGGCGCAACGTTTTCTTTGTTACTGCAAGCCTCGATCACCAGGAATATAAATTCCAGACCTGGGGCAATCAACTTGATCTCGGCATAGGCTATTTAAGGAGGTTTTAATGAGAAAGTACCAAAAAATATTATTGATGTATGTGCTTCCGGTCCTGATCCTGTTCCCCCTGATCATGTGGCTGATTTGGGTTTTTACACCCAAAACCAAACTGGTGGTGGCGATAGTAGACAAAACCGTTTTGGATCAGTCGGGCCAGGAGCATATTTCGCTCACCTGGATATTGAACCATAATCGATACACTAAAACTCCAACACAGGGTTACGACATCGCCAATGATTATTTTGGTTTCTTCCCAAAGGATAATGAAAAATTCAGGCTGAAAGGTTTGGAGCGATTCTCATCCGAACAATTAAAGCAATTGAGCAACGATGCCGATCTCACTTACTTTACCGATACGTACGGTATCTATAAGAACGAATGGTACAGCAAGCAAGCCAGCCTGGAACATTCCGGCATACTATATGGCGGGCTCAGTGCCCAGGATGTAGAATTTATGCAGGATATGAAGGACCGGCATAAACTGATCATCACTGAATTTAACACCATAGGTTCGCCAACTAATGCCGATAACCGAAACAAATTCGAAAAAATGTTCGGCATACACTGGACTGGCTGGACAGCAAGATACTTTGACAGCTTTGATACCACGGTAAACAAAGAGCTGCCCCACTGGCTTATTGGCAACTATAAAAAAGGACACGGACAAAAATGGCCATTCCACAAATCCGGCCTGGCATTTGTGAATGATGGCGGCGACGTAGTGATCCTGGAAGACAGTACGCATTTGAAGGATCCGGTACCGCATATCATCACCTTCAAATACGGGCAAAAAGAACTTGGTTTGCCAGAAAGGATGAAATATCCATTCTGGTTTGACGTGATCACGCCTTCGCTTTCGGTCAATCATGCTGTATCAAGATTCGATCTTAACCTGAATGCCACTGGCGAGGCTGAGTTGAAGAAAAATGGAATACCCACTACGTTCCCGGCCATTATCATGCACAAGGGACCGGATTACCAGTTCTACTATTTCTCAGGCGATTTTTGCGATAACCCCATCGGCTTATACACCTCATATTTCAGAGGCATCAGCAATTTCCGCTGGATGTTTTACAACAGCGATGATCCGGCCGAACGCAAGAGCTTTTTCTGGACGTTCTATCGCCCAATGATTGAACGGATTTTGAAGGAAGCTGCGGGCAAGAGCAAGTAATTGATATTTCGAATGTCGGATTTTCGATTTCGGATTTATTTATCAATATCACTATACTCGTTTAAGAGTTAGCGCAGCGGACTCTTAAATGTAACGCAGTAAATGCAGCACTCTGTGCGGGTTAAGTGCAAGAATCTCAAACCAAAAGCTGAATTTCAATCAGTCCCTTTTCCTTTTTATAATAATCAATGGCACTACTATACTTATAATCGGCAGGCTCCCAAACTAAACCCGCCCCTACCGGATTTTCATGCAAATAATCCAAACGCTAATCGATCATTTCATTGGTTATAAGTTTGATAGGATGATTGTCCTGTTGCCAGAACTGATTCTGGTTATTATTACTGTTTTTGGAAGCGGCACGCTTGAACAACCATAGCATCCAATGTTTTCTGCTTTCCTGGGGATTGTATTGTCTTCAATAGCCCTAACAATCTTGCGACTGGTAAATTTATTTATATCCCGAATGATGTTTGAAAGATCGTTGCCTTGCGTAGCTGAAACGATCATGTGCACATGATTGGGCATAATAACCCAGGCGTGGACAATCAAGCCTTTATTGATTATGCTATATTTGATGCTGTCGACTAATATTTCCTTGTAACATTCGCGGTTGAAGACATCAATCCACTCGATGACAGAAAATGTGATAAAGTGGGGGCGTTCGCTGTCCCCAAAGCGGTACCTGATTGCCATGTCGGTGAAAGATAGTGGTTATATTGAGAATTTTGGTTCTCTGCCGTATAGAGTGCTGATTTTACTGAATGATTTAAGAGCGCTATGCTGAACTCTTAAACCAGTAGCGAGCGATTTCCATCGGGTTGAAACCCGGTGTTACAAAATAAGTCGAGCACATGGCTCTTAGTCATCCAACTTTTTGTCATTCTGAACGAGCCGGCCTGTGAGGGCGAAGTGAAGAATCTTATTGAAGCGACTACTCGTGTCCTTTATGTACGCTGTCTTGCTGGATCCTAACCAGTTTCCAATTACCGCCAATTTTTTTCATAGTACAGGTTAAATACAACGTATCGCTGGCATTCAACTCAATTTGGAAGACAGCGTTTTTCATCGGTTTTGCAGGCATACTGTCTGTGTTGTACGAATAAGAACTAAAGCCTCCAATTTTGTTTTTTATAAATTGACTCTTATGCAATTGGTCAACTCCTTGTTCAAAATAATCAGGCTCATGCGCGGTGATATAAACAAAAAGAAACAGTCCAAATACAATAACTCCGATTACTATCAAGAATTTCTTTGAAAAGGTTTCCAGGATCTTACCTGTAAGAACGTAATTTACGAAATAATACCACGCAGACCTATACAACCTATAGCTTGCTATTATCATGCAAACGACAAGTACAAGAAGAAGGATAAAAATGATTATGGACATCGATATGGTCTTCTGCAAATATACTTGCCGGTAACAACACGGGCAAGGGCAACGGTATTAAGACAATGTTCCGTAGGAACATCTGGTCGGTAGTAGAAACAATCCAAATATAATTTTACGTTCCGTAGGAACGAGTGGTGATGTTCAGGGGAGTTATGGGCATTCCTTCCCAATAAAGAAGGCGAGCTCTTCAGAACTCGCCTTTCCAATTGTAATCAGTCTTTAGGTTTAAATGTCTTTTGACCGTTAGGATTATTTCTTAACTGGATTATAATGTTGATGTATCGAATCCGGTATAATATGGCTGCCGGTGCTGATCTGCTCATTCCTGCGTTTGAATTGATCGAAAGCGCTTTTTAGCTGGTTAAG
>JAICXZ010000155.1 GCA_025934475.1 Mucilaginibacter sp.
CAGGTGCTGCCCGTAGATGTCTATCAAAAGATAAAAGCCCATACCCTTTCAACTGTTCGCGGCACTGTTCAGGCGGATATTTTGAAAGAAGATCAGGCACAAAACACCTGTATCTTCTCGACAGAATTTGCACTGCGAATGATGGGAGATGTGCAGCAATACTTTATCGATCAAAAGGTTCGGAACTTTTATTCTGTGTCTATATCGGGATATCACATTGCGGAAGCAGGTGCTAATCCAATTTCGCAATTGGCGTTCACGTTATCTAACGGATTTACTTACGTTGAGTACTACCTGAGCCGGGGAATGCATATCGATGATTTTGCGCCTAACTTGTCATTCTTCTTCTCCAATGGCGTCGATCCGGAATATTCGGTAATTGGAAGGGTGGCACGGCGCATATGGGCCAAAGCCATTAAGAACAAATACAAGGGTAACGATCGCTCACAGAAACTCAAATACCATATCCAAACCAGCGGCCGATCGTTGCATGCGCAGGAAATCGACTTTAACGATATCCGCACCACGCTGCAGGCATTGTATGCGATCTACGATAATTGCAACTCGCTGCACACTAATGCATACGATGAAGCTATTACCACACCAACTGAGGAATCTGTTCGCAGAGCAATGGCGATACAATTGATCATCAACCGGGAACTGGGATTGGCGAAAAATGAGAATCCTCTACAAGGAGCATTCATTATCGAAGAATTAACAGAGTTGGTAGAAGAAGCTGTTCTTACCGAATTCAAACGCATCAACGAACGCGGCGGGGTGCTTGGGGCAATGGAAACCATGTACCAGCGAGGTAAGATACAGGAAGAATCGCTTTATTATGAAACGCTAAAACATACCGGCGAATATCCGATCGTTGGTGTCAACATGTTCCTCAACAAGAAAGGTTCGCCAACCATTACCCCTGCTGAAGTCATACGTGCAACTGAAGATGAAAAACAATTCCAGATAACAGCATTGGAAGCTTTTCAACATCGAAATGCAGAAAAGGCCCCTACACTGCTAAAGCAATTGCAGCAGACTGCCATCGCCGGAGAAAACATCTTCGAAACGCTGATGGAAGTGTGCAAGTATTGTTCACTCGGACAAATTTCCCATGCTCTTTACGAGGTTGGTGGACAGTACAGACGAAATATGTAACTGGGCGGAATTATTATCCCTCGTATACAAATTTGTAACCAATACCTCTTACCGTTTGGAGGTATTGCGGCGAATCAGGGTTATTTTCGATTTTTTTCCTCAAACGCACTATGTGCATATCCAGAGTGCGAGTATTCACATCTGCGTTATAGCCCCAAACCTCCATCATCAGTTCCTCGCGGTTGATCACCTTATTCTTGTTCTTTAGGAAATAGAGTAAAATACGGTTCTCCAATATGGTCAGTTCGATCTTTTTGCCATCACGTATCAACAGGTGCATATTGGGATGATGCTCCATATTGGCAAACTTGTACGACTCCGATTTCTCGCTGTTTAGTGAAAACTTGATCTTATTATCGATCAATGCCACCAGCACGTCCATGTTGAAAGGCTTGGTAATGTAATCCGACACTCCAAAGTTGTAGGCTTCTATCTTGTCCACATCCTGGGCCTTGGCAGTCATCATGATTACCAGCTTGCCGAATCCTTTTGCCCTGATATCGGCACAAACATCCGCGCCTTGTTTGCCGGGTAGCATCCAGTCGAGCAGCACGATGTGCGGCTCCTCGGCTAATATCATATTTTCAGCGTCATCGCCATTATCGGCTTCCAATACTTTATACCCTTCAGATTGCAGGCGCTCGGCCACCAGGAAACGCAGGTTTTCGTCGTCCTCTACCAGTGCAATTTTTATCTCTTTGTCCATAGTTTAGTGTTTAAATTTAATCAGCTGCTTCATAGGGTAATGTTACTATGAATTCGGAGCCCTCGTGTATTTTCGAATTTACTGTTATTTCGCCTTCCATAAAGTTAACCAGCTCTTTGCAGAACGCCAACCCCAATCCAACGCTTCCGTTCTGGTTATACTGATTCTCTATCCTGTAAAACTTTTTAAAGATATGAGTAATCTCATTTTTTGCAATACCTATCCCCTTATCCCTGAACGAGAAGACGATGTTTCGCTTGTCAATGTTGATGTCGATACGCAGCTCCTTTTGCTTCGGCCTTGAGTACTTATAAGCGTTCTCCATCAGGTTTTGAAACACGCTTCCCAACATCACCGGATCGCTGTAAAAATTGCCTGAACCATGAATTTTATATGCTAGCTTGAAGTCGGGATATTTAATTTTGAAAGTATCGATATATCCCTTCACAAAGTCCTCAACGTCAATCTTTTCCTTTTTTAAATTGATGGCATTATTCTCCAACTGGGTGAGCGATAATAGCTTGTTCATCAGGTCGTTCAATTTATCGGCCTCATCATCCAATATTTTGCCATAATGCTTGCGCTGGCGCTCACTTAACTCAGCGTCGCTGCGAAGGTTTGACCCGGCAATTTTAATAACGCTTAACGGCGTTTTAAATTCATGTGTAAAATTATTGATAAAGTCGTACTGCAGCTTGAAAAGGCGCATGTTCACGTTCAGGTTGCGATAGATGAGCCAGCTGATGAGCACCAGGAAAACATAGATCAGCAATACCATTGCCCCTATCGGCATAAATCTTTTGTTTATTTCGGCATTCAGGTAATCACGTGGTGAGCTGAAAAAAAGTTTATAGTCCGAAAAAGCCCCTGGCAAAGGCGACTCGGCGGTTATCTTATTGCTCTCATTGTCTATTGGATCGTACACCACGGGGCGGATAGAAATATCCTTATACAACTCAGGGTGAGGGTTTTTTACCTTCAGCGCCTCCTTATCCAGGTCGAACGTAAGCATGTTCTGCTTATAAACTGTACCCTTACTAAGCCCTTTTTGTAATTCACGATAGCGCTTGATTTCCTCGCGGCTTAATATATTGAGGTAGCTAATCTTTTGCGGCTGAATCCCATAAAAAGTATTGAACTTATCGTCCTGAGTCGGCTCGCGCGAGGTATCAGCAACCGCAACAAAATTATTCAACTTATCGGCCATAGCGTCAAAGTCGCTGTAATCTTCGGGCCGGCCTTGTCTGGTTACTGATATCTTGCCCTTCTTTGAGGTGTACTCATACAACGTTTGAAGGTTTACTCCCAATTGCCTGCCATCCAATCGTATGTCAGTTGGACTGCTAATAGCGACATCATAAAAAACCACGCGGTTTACGAAAGGGTAATCATGAAAAACCGTTGCCGAATAGTGTGCTGCTGAGGCCGAATCAAGAAAGCCGTGATAGAAGGTAATTTCGGGGATCCTGTTCTGGAAAAAATCATTGTATGGCTTGATGGTCTGTTCCTGCACATCAATCTTTTTGGCCGAAAATTCATTTTCCACATAGCGTTCGGTCAGGTTGTAACTGATGAACAGGGCGACGATAAATGTGACCGATATTAAAATCAGGAAAGCAATTATCAGCGAGAAATTCTTCCGGTAAACACTATTTGATTGCTGCATGGCCAACGGGTTTACTCTTTAACCCGCATATTATTGTCGAGGAATTTTTCTATTTCAGCATACATATCCAACCGGTTACGCTCGCCCCTGAAAACCTTACGTTCGTTGGGTTTCAGGAAATAGGTTACCGGAACATTTTGCTTTTTCAGCTCGCGCACAAATTGATTCAGTTCGCTGATATTAGCACTCTCGTCTTTGGCGCCCTGGAATATCAATAACGGCGCTTTGATCTTATCAGTATGAAATACCGGCGAAATTGCGCGCAATTGTTCCGCTTCGGTTTCCGGGTTACCTACCATCTCGTATATCATCTTCAGCCTTGGCTTCAGGTAAGGCGGCACATCTTTAATGTACGTAAAAAAGTTGATCAGTCCGTACTGAACAATGGCGCAATTATACATTTCGGGATGGAATGAAACGCCATATAACGCCGAGAATCCCCCGAAACCACCGCCAAAAATGGCGATCTTTTTAGGATTAGCAATGCCCTGACTAATCAGCCATTTAACGCCGTCAGTTATATCGTCCTGTATCTTTCCACCCGCCTGTTTGAAACCGGCACTGTTAAATGCTTTGCCATAACCTGCCGACCCACGGTAATTTACCTGGAAGACAGCATAACCACGATTAGCTAAAAATTGTACCTCATCGCTATATCGCCAATTGTCGCGGCTGCGCCATGGGCCGTCATGTGGCATCACTACAACCGGCAAATCAGTTGTCTTGTCGCCCAGCGGTAAGGTAAGGTAGCCGTTGATCACCAAACCGTCACTCGCTTTAAACGAGACCGGCTTCATAGGGCAAAGCTCATCGGCTTTCAGGTTCGGATTGATATCGCCCAGCTTAATTAGTTTTGCGCCGACTGTCTCATACAAATAATAAGTGCCGGGGTTACGATCGGTATAAGTAAAAACTATGAACTTGTTCTCGGCACTATCGCGGCCCACAATATTGATCTCGGATCCCGGAAAATGATGAGACAAAGTATCATACATCAGTTTGATATCATCATTCAGGAAGTGTTTGGTTGGTTTTTCCTCCTGGCAAATGGCCAGTTCCAACCGGTGCTTGCTGCGCGAATAGTCAACCTTATCTACGTCGGCCTTATCACAATTGAAAAGCACTTTAAGCTCTTTGCCGGTTTCAGCGTCAATCTCCACCAGCGACGTTTTATCCTGATTTACGTTAGATAATGCATAGAAGTAGTTTTTCTCGCCGGTAAAGGCAATAGGATCAACGCGATTTTTAAAATTATTGCGAATAATCGGCTTAAAAGGAGCACCATCATCTAAGCGGTAGAGAATAGTTTCATCTACCCCGTCTGATGATTTGACCAGTCTGATGTTACCGTCATCGTCAGGATACCACTCGGTTATATTGCCCGGATTAACAATGTAAGGCTTCAGGGTTCCGGTGCTTATATTCAGTTTATATACGTCGAAATTAGCAGGATCACGCTTATTCATGCTGATGGTGATCATGTTGGGTTCAGCCTTGCTGCCGTTGCTCAGTATCCTTATCCTCCCTTTCTCAAGCGATAATAGATTGTTGATCCTGGATGAGTTGACGTCCAGTACAAACATTTTGTATTCATCAAGCTCGATAATATCCTGAATAAAAGCAATCTGGTTATTATAGGTCCACGAGTATTCACGTACCGGGTAATCGGTAAATGATGTGGCCATATGTTCCTTGCCGTCCGCCAATGACCTAATCACAATGTTTTGCCGGCCGTTGTATGGTTTAAGGTAAGATATGTATTTGCCGTCGGGCGAGATTCTGAAAATGCTCTCCTCCGGGGTCTTAAAAAAATCGCTAATCGGTATCTGTCTCACTTCATGAGGCTTACAGGCGTGAAGTAAGGATATGATAAGCAGGAAAAGTATTATTCTCAGACGTTGCAACATTTTAGAAGGTACTTCGTACAGCACTACCAAGTTAAACTTAGATAAAATCCGCAATTAGTTCAAAATGTCACTACAATTTTACTGCCCGTGAACGTTATATATCGATACGAAAAGCCGCAATAAATGGTTCCGATTCACTATTTTTGATTGAAATGAAGCGAGTTGCGATAATTATTTTTTTCCTAACCTTAAGTTCTGTCGTTTTTGCGCAGGTTGAGGAATTGCAACTGGCCAAACAATTTGCCAGCAACGGCGAGCAACAAAAAGCGCTGGATATTTACCAAAAGCTTTATAAACAGGATAACGAAAATTATTTCACTTATTATGTATCCTGTCTGCTTAGCTTAAAGAAATTCGACGAGGCAGAAAGCATTACAAAAAAAATGCTTCGCAAGCACCCGGCCGACCACCAGTACTCTATTGTGCTAGGCAAGATATACACGCAGAAAGGTGAGGTTGATAAAGCCGCCGCGGTTTACGACGACCTGATCAAAAACCTTCCGCCTGATGCCGGCGAGATATCCAGCCTGGCTACCCAATTTTACCAGGCCGAAAATGCCGACTATGCCATTAAGATATTTTTACAGGGTCGCAAGCTGCTTAAGAATGATAAGCTGTATACCTTCGAACTCGTTAGCCTTTACAGGTTTAAGCATGATAAGGCCAACCTGATAGAAGAATACCTGAATTTTTTACCCGACAATCCAACCTTTATCAACCAGGCGGAAAATACCCTGTCGTCGATGTTTGAAGGACAGGCTGATTACGACCTTTTAAAAACTGCGACCTTTAAGCGGATACAAAAGGATCCTCAACAGACTGTTTATGTCGACCTGCTCACCTGGCTCTTTATGCAGCAAAAGGATTTTGACCAAGCGTTGAACCAGGCACTGGCGCTTAGTAGACGGCAGAACGATGATGGTACCAGCATTTATGAATTGTGTCAAACGCTGGTAGCCAACGAAGCTTACGAAACCGCCATTCGCGGATACGAATATGTGATAAGCAAAGGAAAGAATCAGCCGTTATACGTTCCCTCTAAAATTGAACTTATTAACACTAAAAACCTCCTGGTAACGGCCGGCAAGTACACCCAGGCCGATCTGCTGGATCTGGAAAAAAACTATAATGATCTGCTTGCCGAATTCGGCAAAACAAGCAGCACCGTTTTTGCCATGCAGCGACTGGCGCACCTGGAAGCTTTTAAACTGCATAATTTGCCCGCTGCTCAAAAACTACTGGAAGAAGCGATCAATATATCCAACGTAAGGCCCGGCATCCAGGCTTCATGCAAGCTCGATTTGGGCGACATTTATTTACTAACGGGCCAAAAGTGGGAGGCGACACTGGCTTATCAGCAGGTTGAAACGGCAAATCGTACTGCCGACATCGGCGAGGAAGCAAAATTCAGGGATGCTAAACTGGCTTATTACACCGGCGATTTTACCTGGGCCAAAGGACAACTGGATGTGCTGAAGGCGGCAACATCTGAATTAATTGCCAATGACGCGCTCAATCTTTCATTGCTGATATCCGATAACCTGCAACAGGACACTGCCGGCAACGCATTAAAAATGTATGCCCGTGCCGACCTGCAAATATTTGCCGAACAGCCCGAAAAAGCAATTGTCATACTGGACAGCATTGACGTAAAATATCCGACCAATTCACTGAATGATGATATCCTGATGGCCAAAGC
>JAICXZ010000423.1 GCA_025934475.1 Mucilaginibacter sp.
AAAGGGAAGACGTTTACCATCGGCGTAATACTTCCCGAACTGACAGAAACTTTCTTTTCAGTTGCGATTAGTGCCATCGAGGATACCGCCTACCAGAAAAATTATACAGTAATACTCGGTCAATCGCACGACGATGAACAGCGCGAACGCCAGCTGATCGAGAAAATGAAAAATAACCGGGTGGATGGCTTGCTGGTTTCGGTCGCCAAAAACACATCGAAATACGATCATTTCGATATGCTGAAGAAATACAATATCCCCGTTGTATTTTTTGATCGCATTCCGCCAATTCATGATATCCATTACGTGGCCTGTAATATGGAGACTGGTACCATCGAGGCGGTAAGCTATCTGCTCAAAAGAGGACATCGCGCAATTGGCATGATCAATGGGCCTACTACCTTATTCGCCACTAATCAACGCCGTGAAGGTTATATCAAAGCGATGGTTAAAAACAGGCTCAAATTTGATCCTTCATTAATTGTTAATTGTGATTTGACTGAGGAGGGCACCCGCGCCGCACTTGATGAGTTAATGAATAACAAAAGAAGACCTACCGCTGTCGTTACTTTTAACGACTATGTGGCCCTGTTCGCCATCAAACATGCCCGCGATCTCAATTTGGAGATCAATAAAGACATCGAGTTTGTAAGCTACGCCAATTTGCCGCTTATCAACTATATGGATCATATTCCAATCGCTTCGGTTGAGCAGTTTCCACATCTGCAAGCCCAAAAAGCCGCCGAGATTTTGCTTGATCTGCTTGGTCGCAAGGAAAATGCAATTAAGGAGCAGAGCGCTTATTACAATAGCATTGTTGAATCGCAGTTGGTTGAGAATATTAAGCAATAAGGCAAAGTACCTTTCTCCTCTCTAATTAAAAACCCATGTCATTTCGACGAGCAGAGGCATGGGAGTGAGTGTAAGGGCGAGGAGAAATCTTAACCACCATGCAATGTTCGAAAAGATTTCTCCTCACACCATTTCACATCCCTAGCTGTTCGTCGAAATGACATTTCTTTTTAGTAACAGGGTGTTAGGATAAGGCATACTATGAGCGATTTTCCCTCCACACGCTAAAAGGGTCAAACGTTTGCGTAATTTTATTCGCCTCCGTTTACATACGTTTGGTTGAAATAAGATTCACAAATGCTAAATCAAATCCTTGAAAAGTTTGGAATAAACCCATCAAGCCACCGAATAGAAGAATATGGTTCCGGTTTGATCAACCGCACCTGGAAGGTCCATGGTGAACAGGATTACATCCTCCAGAGGATCAATACCGACGTTTTTCAGCGCCCCGAATCAATCGTTGAAAACCTGTTATTACTGCAAAAATACCTTGGTGACAAATACCCCGATTATCTTTTTGTAGCACCACTGCCCGCGTTGAACGGCTCGCCATTGGTAACAACTGAAGAGGGTACTTACCGGCTGTTCCCTTTTATTCACGAATCACAAAGCATCAACGAAGTAACCGTTTATAAACAAGCTTATGAAGCGGCAAAACAGTTCGGCAAATTCGCCCGCCTGCTAAAAGATTTTGATGCCTCAAGACTCAAGTATACGCTACAATCGTTCCATGATCTAAACTTGCGCTACGAGCAGTTCGATAAAGCTTATGACCAGGCTGACCCCGCAAAACTGCAGGAATCGGAGTGGGCCATTTTGCAGCTGCGCGATCACAGCGATATCCTGGTAACCTACAATCACCTGCTGAGCAGCGACAAATTGCCCGTGCGGGTTGTTCATCACGATGCCAAGATCAATAATGTGCTGTTTGACGAAGAGTGGAACGGCATCTGCCTCATCGACCTGGATACAGTTATGCCCGGTTATTTTATCAGCGATGTGGGCGATATGATGCGTACCTATCTATGTCCGGTTAACGAGGATGAGGCTGATCTGTCAAAAATAAAGATTGACGAGCAATGTCTGGATGCTATCATCAACGGCTACTTTTCAGAGATGGGCGACGAGCTCACTACCTCCGAAAAAGAATACTTTATTTATGCCGGGAAGTTCATGATCTATATGCAGGCCATTCGTTTCCTGACCGATCATTTGAACGGGGATATTTATTATCATATCGATTACACGGGCCAAAACCTTGTTCGCGCCAAAAACCAATTGACTTTACTCAACCAGCTCATTCAACTGGAAGAAAAAATAGATTTACTAACCAATCCATCGCTTAAAAAATGATGAAACGCAGCTATCATTTATTCCTCCTGCTTGTCGCCTTGCCGGCTTTGATCGCCAATCTGGCCAACGGGCAGAACATCCAATATCGCAGTGGCCACAAAACCTGGGATCCCGATAAACTGGGCACTCAACGAGCGGTGGTGACCGTAACAGGCGAAGGAAAAGTTGCCGAGGCTATCATTCCATGGCGTAATCGCAAAATGACGCCTGAGCAGCAGATCATCGTGGTTGATGCCAAAACCGGGCAGCCGATCAACAATGTAAAGGCAAAGAATGTGAGCCAGGTGGAAGGTACTATCGATTTCGAACCGGTTTCGGGCCGGGGAACATACTATGTTTATTTCCTGCCATACGAGTTGAAGAAGCCGGTCAATTATCCAAATGCCGTCTATAATAAGATGACCAATACCGCCTCCACTGATTGGGAGCAACTGCTTGCATCATCACCAAAAGCTGGTGTAAAGGTGGATTATTTCGAGTCGTTTGATGCACTGAACAGTAACTATCCGATGGAGGTGATCGCAACACCTGTTGAAGAAGCCAATGTGGTTAAAAACGCTGGTCAGAAATCATACCTGGTTTTCCCTGAGCACCGCATCTATCCCATAAAAATGGATACCATATTACCGGAGCGATGGGTAGGTAAAGAGAATCATCTAAACTTCGCAGATACTGCATCTCGCGGTGAACACTTTGCTTACCAACTGGGTGTTTATGCCTTCGCAAAAAAGCTGGACAATGTTAAAGTTGAATTCAGTGCTTTGAAAGATGCAGCCGGTAACGTTATCCCGGTTTCGCAAATGAGTTGTCTGAATACCGACGGCATTAGCGCCAAGGGGAAACCCATGAAAAAAACGGTTGATGTGGAGCAGGGGCACATCCAGGCAATGTGGTGTTTGGTGAATGTTCCGGCATCAGCCAAAGCCGACACGTATACTGGCACAGCCACATTGACTACAGCTGGTCAATCACCGCAAACAGTTAATGTCAAAATTGCCATCCAGGATAAAGTTTTGGCGGACGGTGGCGTAGGTGAACCCTGGAAACAGACCCGTCTCACCTGGCTTAATTCGACCCTGGCCCAGCAGAATACGGTGATTGCACCTTATACGCCATTGAAAGTTAATCAGCATACTATCAGTCTGCTGGGTCGTAAGCTAACGCTGAATGAGAACGGCTTCCCGAATAATATCGATACCTACTTTACCGAAGAAATGACCAGCATCGGCACAGTGCCAAATCATGTGCTTTCCCATCCATTTGAATTTAATGTAAAAGGTGCAGGCAAAGTAGAAAAATGGCAGGGCTCGAAACTGAATATTAAGCAAATTGAACCGGGTACAGTAACCTGGACCAGCACTGGTAAAACTTCTGATGTAAGCATGAGCGTGAACGGCCGGATGGAGTTTGACGGCTTTGTGAATTACGAGGTTAAGATTACAGCGCTAAAGGACGTGAACCTGGACGATATCCAGATGGTGATCCCATTCAGTAAATCGGCATCGCATTACATGATGGGTCTGAATGAAAAAGGCACCAAACTGCCAGAAAGCTACGAGTGGAAATGGGATGTGGCTCACAAGGCGCAGGATGGCGCCTGGATAGGTAACGTAAATGCGGGTTTACAATTCGCACTTCGCGACGAAAAATATGTTCGTCCGCTGAATACTAACTTTTATTTGTCTAAACCTTTATTGCTGCCGACCTCATGGGGTAATGACGGCAAAGGTGGTATTAATATCAGCCAAAATCAAACAGGTGCCGACGTAACCAGCTACAGCGGCGAGCGCAGCATGAAAAAAGGCGAGGTGCTTTATTACAACTTTACGCTGATGGTAACGCCATTCCATCCTCTCAACACCGAACAGCAGTGGGATCTCCGTTTTTACCATAAGTACACGCCTGTAGACAGCATTAAGATGACTGGTGCAACTGTAATTAATATTCACCATGGAAATGCCATCAATCCATATATCAACTACCCGTTTATTGCCTGGCATCACATGA
>JAICXZ010000463.1 GCA_025934475.1 Mucilaginibacter sp.
AGAAGGATCATGGTGTTGTCCACCGGTATCGGAACGGATAATATCGACATTGTGCTTAATGAGTTGGACGCACTGGCTAATATCGATTTCCAAACGCGACAGGTTAAGGACGGCTTAAAAAGCCTTAATATCATTCGCATCGGCACCTCCGGGGCTGTACAAGCTGATGTACCGGTGGATAGTTTGCTGGTATCGGGTATGGCAATCGGAATGGATGCGCTAATTCACTATTATCAGCACCAGAACAGTGATCCTGAAATTAGGTTACTCGATGAATTTAAATCAGCTCTGCCGGCCGGTAGCACTTTCTCTCCTTACATTGCTGCGGCCAACGAGGCATCGCTAAATGTTTTTGCGTTAAATATACCAACCGGTATAAGTATTAGCGCTCCTGGATTTTATGCTCCACAAGGACGAGAGGTAAGGGCGAAGACAACGATGCCAGGTTTAATGGATGCTATCAGCAATTTCTCCTACCAAGACCAGCGCATTACCAATATCGAAATGGAAACAGCAGGGATTTACGGACTGGCTGCGACGCTAGGGCATAGAGCAATTTCCTTTAACGCGATCCTTGCCAACCGCATTACGCAAGAGTTTAGCAGCCGCCCTTTAAGAACAATAGACAGGTGTATTGAAACTGTGCTTGAGCGAATCGCATCTACTCTCTAGTCTCTAATCACTAAAATTACCTATCTTTCAGCGACATTCATTTACCGCGAACCCCTAAATCACCCCGCTATGGCCGAAAAGAAGATTGCAGCTCCATTTTACGAAAGACTGGCATTGATATTGGTCGGCCTGATTGCCCTTGGCTACCTCGTCATTTTAGCAAAGGACTTTCTTGATCCCCTCGTTTTTGGTTTTTTGTTTGCCATATTGTTATTGCCAGTTGCGGATTTTTTTGAGAAGAAAGCGAGACTGCCCCGGGGAGCTGCAGGTATGGTTGCTATCGCGGCTCTTATTGCGGTAATATCGGGTATACTTTACCTGGTTGGCTCACAAATAGCTAAACTGGCCGATGACTGGCCAATGCTGAAAAAGCAAGTTGGTTCGTCAATCCACGAAATTCAAAACTGGATAGAGTCAACCTTTCATGTTAACATGGAGAAGCAAATGGATTATGTCCACAACGCTACCAATAAAATTATGTCATCCGGAACAGAAGTGCTGGGCACCACTTTTGGCGCGATATCGTCGCTGATGCTCTTTTATGTGTTTATAGTCATTTTCGCGCTGCTTATTTTATTATACAGGCGGCTGTTGTTCAAATTTTTACTCCAGGTTTCGGGAGCTGATAATCAGCATATCGTTTATGACATTGTGGAAAATGTACAAAAAATTATGCGCCAGTATATTCTTGGATTACTGCTCGAGATGTTTATCGTTGCAACGATTGCCTGTTCGATTTTCCTGTTCATTGGCATTAAATATGCCTTGCTTTTGGGTATCATAGTAGGCTTGTTTAACATTATTCCCTACGTTGGTATCTTTACGGCTTTATTCCTGAGTTCACTGGTTACTTTCGCAACGGGGAATGTACAGCAGGTAATTTTTGTTGCGGGTACAGTTATAGGCATTCACCTGGTCGACTCCAATGTGTTGCTGCCTATGGTTGTTGGATCCAAGGTACGCCTTAATGCTCTGCTTTCGTTTTTGGGTATTGTGATTGGTGAAATGATCTGGGGACTTTCTGGCATGTTCCTCGCAATACCTATGATGGCTATATTAAAGATTGTTTTCGACCGGATAGAATCCACGAAACCCTGGGGCCTGTTGCTGGGCGCCGATATCGAGCCTAAAAAGCTTACTGGCAAAATCCGCAAAACGCCCAGACAGATGGATACTAACTAACCAACTGCAGTACTTTAATATAGATTGTAACACAGTAGGCCATTAGTACAATGGTGTTAACTACAAGGAGCCAGTTCCAATCGGGTTTGGTATATTTCTGCATAGTGCAGCCAACAAACAAAGTCAAAAAACCGCCTACCAGTATGCAGGGAAATATCAGTATCCATTTGTGCGTGGTTACAAAATAAAGGCTATGCAATTTGGCTCTGTCGGCCTGGAAGAGCGGAACGATGGCCAATAACAATAACAGGAAAAATAACCGGCTGATCAACTTAGCTACAAAACGGCTGGACTTCATGCTGCGAAATTAAATAAATGCTGATAAACCCGGCCGGATAGTTAATTTTATGGCATGATCGGTCGCAAAATATTTCACGCCTTCTCCATTTTCATTTTCGTCATTTTTAGCCTTTCGGCTAAAGCTCAGAATAGAAATTCGTCTTTTAAAATAGTCCCTCTAGGCGTAAAAGGCGGGATTGATGAAAGCAATCTTTCAGCCTATATGATCGCCCCGCAGGGCAGCAACAGTTATGTATGCCTTGATGCCGGTACATTGCATTACGGTATTGAAAAAGCTGTCGAAAATAACGTCTTTAATGCCTCAGCCGAACAAGTGCTGAGACGTTATATTAAAGGTTATTTGATCTCTCACTCTCATCTCGACCACCTGGCAGGCCTGATCATCAACTCGCCCGAGGATACTGCCAAAAACATCTACGCCCTGGGCGATTGCATCGAAACCTTTAAAACCCAATATTTCACCTGGAAAAGCTGGGCCAATTTTGCCGACGAAGGTGAAACGCCCCAGCTTAAGAAATATCATTACAAGGTGCTGGAAACGGGAGCAGAAACGCCATTAACCAATACCGAAATGCAGGTAAAAGCTTTTCCGCTTAGTCATTCGAATTTGACCAGTACAGCCTTCCTTGTAAGTCACAACGATCACTATGTTTTATACCTGGGGGATACAGGTCCCGACGAAGTGGAGAAGAGTCATAACCTTGAAGCTTTATGGCAAGCTGTAGCGCCTCTGATCAAAGGAAAAAAACTGAAAGCTATCATGATCGAAGTCTCCTTTCCTGATGAGCAGCCCGACAAAACTTTGTTTGGTCACCTTACACCACGTTGGCTGATGAAGGAAATGCATCAGCTTGGAGGCATGACAGGATCACTTGCAGGTTTTAAATTGATCGTGACGCATGTAAAACCTCCGGAAAGCAGTATTGAGCGGATAAAAGCACAATTAGCTGCAGAAAACGATCTTAAACTCGATTTAATTTACCCCGTACAGGGGAAGCCGATCAATCTGTAAACAAGTTGTATTCGATTTACCCGGAAATAGATTTGACAGCTTTTTAAAAGTTGTCAAATCTTTAACCCTTTTAGGTTAAATCAATTCCCGAAAGCTTCAAAGCATAGGCATGTTCACAAGGCTTCTGCGCAGGTAAGTGTATTTTCAAACCTTCGTTGTCGCGGGTAAAATCAACCTTTCCATGACCCAGCAACTCAACATGTTCAATTTTGCCTGTTCGCTGCGGGTTGTTTGTTCTTAAAGGTTTTATAGTTACCCGGTTGTTCGGTGGCCGGCCGATAAAAAATGCATATAGCACTTTCCCCTTGGTGGTGAAACGCACGTCGGCCCCGGTCATGTCCTGCCGTTTGCTCTCGTTAAAAGACGCGCTGGCTTCGGTGGGTTTCACCGGACTTTCGCCGTAAATTTTCCATGGCCCAACTGCGTCAACAATCTGGTTACAAAAGGGGAGGCTTACACATCCATCGCATCGTACACCTCAACTTTTTGCCACAAATGGCTGCAGTTTTTGATGAACTCGAGATGTATCGGGTGCGTTTGGTAGGTAGCCTGTCCTTCAAGATCGCTAAAGAGCATATGCTCTGATACGGCCCAGGTTTGGTCTACCACATCGCGTTTGGCGGTATGGGCCACTACGCCTACCCGCAATTCGCGCACGGTTTCTATTTTGGCCAGTGTTTTTACGCCTGCTATTAACGCCTCCAGGTCTTCTTTTGAATCAGGATTTTTAAGCCAGAAGAATACGTGGTGGATCAGTGGATATTTACTTTGTGTTGTCATCAATGGAGTGGCGGCGGCAGTCGCAGTAACGGCCGCTGCAGCAGCAGTCGCGATAAATTTGCGTCGGTTGGTA
>JAICXZ010000267.1 GCA_025934475.1 Mucilaginibacter sp.
GATGCTTCCCGTCCGGACATTCTTGATGGTTATTCTGTTAATATTTAAATCATCACCCATACAGTCCGACAACTTATAAACACCCGTCAATGTCGATAACCATATTACCTGGCCGCGATCATAGGCTGTTGCGATTATATCGGTGATCACGTTAGGCAACCCGGCACTTTTTCCGGTTTCAAATTTCAAATTGTCAAAACGCCTGCATTGCTTATCCGAAACGAAGCATCCAAAGCCCCAGGTCCCCGCCCACAGACGACCATCAGCAGCCGTGAAAACACGCGTCACAGTAATATGACTCCCCTGCAGCAATCTTCGGATGCCGAAGTTTCGTTTATCTACCAAAACAACACCATCGAAAGTACCCATGACCAAAGTGTCCTTCTTCCAATCGGTAATGCGATTGACGTATCCAACGCCCGACCTATCATTTTTGGGCACTTCCCACGCCTTGCGAAATTGGCCGGTCCGCTGATCAAAAAGATCGAGTCCACCGCTTCCATATGCCCAAATGAGCCCCTTACCATCAACAAATACCTTGATATCGAAATCCTGTTCGAGATTATGTGCCCGGCGGTTAAATACTTTACAACTGAAACTCCATGGATCCATCCTAACAGCCCCCTGGAGTGTACCGGCCCATATCTGCCCCTGCCGGTCCTCGGTAATAGCCACTACGACATTATCGGGTAGGGTATGCGGATTGCCCGGATCATGTTGCAGCAAGTCAACGTTGGTGCCATCGTAACGGTAAAGTCCGTTCTCGGTGCCTATCCAGATAAAATTCCGGCTATCCTTAAAAATACAGCGCACCTTTTTTACCCCTGCTTTTTGCAGTGGCTGGGGGTAGTCGGTGATAGCTATGCGGCTTGTATCCAAAGATAATTCCCTGATGCCTGAAGCGAATACTCCGGCAGGTAGCAATGATAAAGCTATGAGGACGAACAGGCGCATTTTAGGTTTTGATGCTCCAATTTAATCTTTTTAGATGATAATAAGACGTTTACGAAGGAAGATTCGGCTAGGAAAGGTATTTATTCGGGATGTTGGGTAATTGGTAATCGATATCATATGCGTATTTCATCAGCAACGAGACAGTATCGGCAACTATTTGGGGCTTACGATGCATCTGAGGTAAAACACCCATCATGGCATAGCTAAGCGGATTCACAGCGGGAATAAATGTCTCCCATTCGTACCCTTTGCCCCAAATGAGTCCTTTTACTGTAATAGAAAGATTTGCGCCGTTCTCCAGTAATAAATGCAGCGTTTCTTTTGAGTTGTTCAGAACCTGATTAACGGTATGAAATATGGGAGTGTGCCCGCCAAAGCCATTCACATCTAAAGCAGCTTTTGCGTTTATATCTGCACCGCGGCGCAGCAATACTGCCGCGCAGTTTACACAATTATATTCTGCACAAAAATGCAATAGGGTACCACCAGTTAATGGAGTGAAAGTATTGTTGAACAGCGAATAGGTTTTGTGAATCAGCGCCGGATCTTCTTTGACCATCGATTCGAGTGCATCTGCATCGTCAACAAAAACTGCCAGCAGTTCTTTCGGCTCAAATTTTAATCCGTGATCGATAAAAGCCTGTATGCAATCTTTAAATTTCGGAGATCGAAGATACATCTCTACCATCAGGGTAAAAATGGGCATGCCGTCATCGAAGTGCTCGTTAGGATCGCCGCCTTCTTCAAAATAGCGGCGAATGCTTTCTGCCTCATGGCATTCGAAATAACCGGGTAATGCTTTCTGGTCGGGCATGGCAGATTAAAATTACTACTTATGACTGATAATCAACCCATAACGTCAGTCTTTAAAACATGCCGATTACATCTTTTTGTTTTTTATGAAAAACACAGTCATTAAAGATCCTAGAAACGCTAAGCCGGCAGAAATGCGCATGATATTGGCATAAGCGGAAATAAATCCCTCATGATAGGCTCTTTTTACCTCCGCTTCATCGCCTTTACTTAGCGAAACGGGCACTTTGGCATCACCAAGGTTGGCCGCCTGTGCAACTATCTCCTGTTTCTGGTGATCATTAAAATGCGTCTGTTCCATTTTATGCTGCAAAAATCCGGCAAAGAACAGGACGGCCAATGCACCGAAGATTGCATTGGCAAAAACATTGGAAATACGCGTAAGCGCATTATTGATGCCGGAGGCCGTTCCCGAAAGATGGTCGCTTACCGAACCCATTACCGTGGCCGTCAATGGCGCAACTGTAAATGACATACCAATACCGAAAATGATAATGCCGGGAAAAAAGGTGGTCCAATAATCTGACACACCATGAGTTTGTTTGATAAATGACAGCACGAGCATTCCCACGCCTGCCGTTGCAGGTCCACCTATCAGGAATAATCGTGGCCCAAACTTATCAGCCCATGCGCCGGCGAGGCGGGCAATTGTTATCATCAATACGGTAAAGGGCAAAAAGGTCAAACCGGATTGCAGTTGTGTATATCCCTGTATTTGCACCATGTTGAGGGACATAAAGAGCATGGCTGCCCCAAGTCCGGCATAGAGGAAAAAGGTGAGCAGATTAACCCCACTAAAAACGGAATTGCTGAACAGGTTCAGCGGCATCATGGGATGTTTGCTATTGTGCTCAATCAACAGAAACCCAATTAATATCAATATCCCGGCCGATAATGTTGCATACACCTGCCAATGTCCAAAGCCCAGAGCTGGTGCACGTAGGAATCCAAACGTCAGGCAGGCCAGGCCCAGGGCAATAGCGATAGCGCCGGGGAAGTCGATCGCATGATCAGCATCCTCGTCTCTCGTTTCGCCTACCTTTTGCCACAAGACGATCAACGAAACTATGCCGATGGGGATATTAATAAAGAAAATATATCGCCACAGGCCGGCGTCAGCCAGCGCGCCGCCGAGTACAGGACCGGCAAGGATCAAGATAGTAGTGGCTGCCGACCAGGTACCAATAGCCTTACCGCGCTCCAGCTCGTTAATAGACGATGATATCAACGACAAGCTGCCAGGTATCATTAATGCGCCGCCAAACCCCTGGATGATTCGAAAGGCAATCAGGTAATTGACGTCCGGCGCAAATCCGCACATACCCGATCCGAGGATGAAAACAAAGATGCCCCACATAAACACCCTTTTCCGTCCCAGCTTATCGCCCAGTGAGCCCCCAACCAGGATAAGTGAGGCCAGAATCAGCAAATAAGAATTGAGCAGCCAAAAAAGATCGGCCGCTGTGGCGTGAAGACTTTTCTGAAGTGCGGGCAGCACTACGTTGAGGGCCGTACCATCGATAAAAGCCATAGACGATGCCAGTATGGTGGATACCATTACCCATTTTCCGGCGGGACTGCTCAGTGAAACTGTTGCCATAATAATTTAAAGGTACTAACAGCTTTCTACAGAAAATTGTCATAATAAACTTAGGACGCATCGCAAAGCACGGTGTTTTAACGGGTCAAAAATCCGTGTAAAAACCCGTTGCAACGCATACCGCGCTCCGATACATTTGAAAAAAGCTATAAGAATGCCGTTTATAGCCAATTTTTACACAATACTAAACCAATACAATTATGCTTCCGCACATCAACACATCGGGCTATACCCCTCAACAGATTATGATGACCTTAGCGGGTATCGCCTATGCCGAACCTACCGTTGAACTCCCAAAAGAATTATCAAATACCACCTACGCTACCAAGGGCCAATGGAAATTGGTGTGGGGGCCGGTAAACGCCAGCTACGGTATCAACCTCGATAACCTGATGTACGTCGTTCAGCAAACAGGTACTAATACGCTCGCGGTTGTCGTTCGCGGAACAGTGCTTAAATACAAACTGAGCACGCTTGTCGATCTTTATGAAGATCTTGGGGTAGCACATAGCACTCCATGGCTATACCCATCTGTACCGGGGAGCCAGGTAGCCGGAGGAACTCTGTTCGGGCTCGATTCACTCACAAGTATGACAGATACCAGCGGGCGAACCGTTTTCGATTTTCTCAACTCGTTTGCAGCGCCAACAATTTATGTAACCGGGCACAGCCTTGGCGGCTGCCTTACAACTGTGTTGGCTCCCTGGCTGCTATATCAATTGAACGAGGCCGATAATGCTCCCCTGGGTATTTATCCCTATACCTTTGCAGCGCCCACAGCCGGCAACAGTGCCTTTGCAGCATGGTATAATGCCCACTTCCCAATATCAGCGCGCTATTTTAATGCTATTGATGTGATCCCGAAAGCTTGGAACAACCTGGCCGGCATAAAAGATCTTTTTGCTTCAGGGCCGCCCTGCCCAACATTAATGAGAGACGTAATTGACCTGGTTAACGGATGGCTCGAAAACAAGCATATTGGATACACCCAAACCAACGGAAATGGATTAACGCTGCCGGGTATCTCGACACAGAACCCTGATTGGTTCGCCGAGTTGGGCGCACAGCACGACCACAATTATTACCTGAAGCTATTGGGCGCACCGGTAATAAATACTAAGTCGACTTTTGCACCGAAAGCTCAGGTAAGTATGCCTATGCAAACTGAGAGGCCGATTTAGCGAAATAATCCCAATAAATGTTATAAATACACTTGACTGCCGCTTGTAATGACTTATTTTAGCCATTATGAGAAGCTTCCTGTCAACCCTCCTTCTGCTTTGCATTTGTTTGTTAACGCAAGGCCAGGTTAAACCTGCCAGAATATTTGGCGATCACATGGTTTTGCAACGCAATCAGCCCGTACCCGTTTGGGGGACAGCACGCAAGGGAGAAAGGGTGACCGTCAGTTTCAACGGCCAAAAGGTAAGCGCGCAAGCCGATGCCAAAGGCAACTGGAAAGTCGTACTGCAACCGATGAAAGAGGGTGGCCCTTATGTGATGGATATCTCGACCAAAAACGATGTTCTGCACTATAATGATGTAATGATGGGCGAAGTTTGGCTTTGCTCCGGGCAATCGAATATGGAATTTGTGCTGCAAAATGCTCTTGGATATAAAGCGGAGCAAAAAATAGCAAACAGGCAGAACATAAGGCAGTTCCTGGTGACGCACAAAATGAGTCTCACGCCCGATAAGGATTTTTCCGACGGTCAATGGCTTCGTGCTGACACAAATACGGTCGGCAATTTTTCGGCCGTGGGCTATTTCTTTGCGAAAAAAATATCTGAACAATTACATGTATCCGTCGGACTTATACATTCCAGTTGGGGCGGCACAAAAGCCGAGTGCTGGATCAGCCGGGACGCTATGCTCACTGATCCCAATCTTGGCGCCGGGGTTAAAAATATGCCAACAACCTGGGAAGGAGTAAAACTACAGGTGGATAGTATTATCAGGGCGTTCGCTTTTCAAAATACTTCGCCAGGCAACTTTATGGCCGCAGAGTTAGCGACAGAGCCACCGACATTTTTCGATAAATGGCAGAAAGGCAGCGCCGGAGCCTGGGAATGGCAAGGCCGCTGGGCCTCGTACCGGGGCGCC
>JAICXZ010000141.1 GCA_025934475.1 Mucilaginibacter sp.
ATAAGGCGAAAACTGGCCATAACCGTGCGGACTATTCGGGAATACTACCAGGTCGTAATCTTTACCCGCGCGTTCCAGGGCTTCTACCACCAGCAGTGTATTTTGCGGGGGCACGTTGTTATCCATCAGGCCATGAGCCAGCATCAGTTTGCCCTTAAGGTTTTTGGCGTAGTTTTCGTTAGCCTGAGCATCGTAGTTGGAGTTTTCGGCTAAGCCATCGTAGCGTTCGCCCCAGTCATCCTCGTAGTTCCGGTTATCGTGGTTACCCGACTCGGAAATACCCACTTTAAAGAAATCAGGGTAGCGGAACATGGCCGTCGCGGTAGCAAAGCCGCCACCAGAGTGACCCCAGATGCCCACGCGGGTGGTGTCGATATAAGCATACTTCTGCGCCAATTGACGGATACCGGCAATCTGATCCGGAATAGTGTTCTCGGCCATGTTGCTATAACTCATATCGTGGAAGCTTTTTGAACGAAGCGGGTTGCTTGTTCCTTCAATTTCTACTACAACAAATCCAAGCTCGCTTAGTGCATTGCAATCGCCGCGGGACGCCGCAAAAGACCAGCTGCCCACACTGCCTCCCTGTGGGCCCGGATAGATGTAATCAATAATTGGGTATTTCTTGTTGGAATCAGCATTAGGTGGAGTAAACAGCACGCCGTAGATATCGGTTTTGCCATCATGAGCCTTTACCGAAAATGAAACCGGCATTCTCCAGCCCGCTGCCTCCAGGCGCGACACATTCGTTTTTTCAAGTGAAATGAGCTCTTTGCCGTTCAAATCACGTAACACGGTAACTGCCGGAACATCTGGTTGAGAATAAGTGTCGATGATATATTTTTCGTCCGGCGACAAGGAAACATCATGATTGCCTTCTCCTGGTGTAAGATCGGTCAGATGCTTGCCATCAAACCCAATCCGGCAGAAGTGAGCGAAATAAGGATTTTTCTTATCTGTACCATCTGCCTCGAAATATAGCTCACGTTTTGCCTCGTCTACTTTTACCAGACGGGTTACAACCCAATCGCCTTTGGTGATCTGGTTTTTTACTTTGCCTGTTGCAGCGTCGTAGAGGTACAGATGACCCCAGTTATCGCGCTCCGAAAACCAGATGATCTCATTGGTTTTAGGCAGATAGCGCCAGTTGATACCGCCCCAGCCTGATTCATATTGTGTAGGAACTTTTTCTTCAAATACTTCATGCACAGCCCCGGTCTTTGCATTGGCAATACGGAATTTTTCTATCTTATGATCGCGGGAGGTTGAAACAAAGGCGAGTTGTGAACCATCAGGATTCCAATCCACATCATCAAAAGTGCCGCTGCTGGCGATGTCGTCACTTAGTGTGGCCCGGTGCGGATCCGGCGGAACCTGCAGTTTGATCACTTTAAGATTGTCAACCTCAATGATCACGCGTTCTATCATCGGGATCACCTTATCGCCGGGTAACGGATATTTCCATTCTTTGAGGGTAGGATGGCCCACATTAGTGGTAACCAGGTACATGTTACCAACTTCACGCTGGTCATCTTTAAACGTTGCTATTTTTTTTGAATCAGGTGACCAACGCAATATCGGTCCATCGCCGCTTTTCCAGCCCGCGTTGTCGGTAGCATAGCCGTAATTCTTGATGCCGTCGGTTGTGAGCTGGGTCGATTTGCCCGTCTTTACATCCCGTACCCAAAGGTTCCAGTCTTTTAAATAAGCTGCTTTTAAACCGTCAGGAGAAGTCACTTCGAGGCCACTTCCGCCTCTTCGTCTGCCGGTGGAGATACCGCTTTTTGAGCCTTCTGGTTTCGAATCGTCTTTAGTAACGGTGTAGCTTGATAAGTTGCACTTGTATTGCTGGCCATCAGCTTTGAATATCACTGCCTTCCCATCTGCCGAATAGCCGAAGCTTGTAAACGGCAGCATTGATGCCTTGTACCGCTTGCCAGTTGCTGAGGATATCCCTGCCGCCAATTTTTCCTGGTCGAATGCCGCTGAACGGGTTTTCTTGATCGGGTCCACAACAATGAATTCGCTGCCATCAGCAGTTAGTGTACGATACCAGAACTTATCGCCGGGGAGCCATTCGGCCCTGATGGAAGCATGATCGATATAGGGTTCGGTGCCATAGCTCAGCCTGCTTTCCGCACGCTGATAATCCTGGGTTGTTAAAGTTTGCTGTGCATTGGCGGTCAATACACATGCCAGGGGAATGGCCGTGAGTAATAGTTTATTCATGATGACTCAGTTAATATTGATACCTCAAGTATAGCGCAAATTACGGCGGTTTTGCAAATTTCAATATAACTGTTACAAACTGAGGTAAATAGTAAAGCCGTTTTAGCTGCTTAACCGTGAATAAACGGCCTTTTATGAGTTTAACCGCGTAGGAGAAACCCCGAACTTTTTCTTGAATGCATTGCTGAAATGCTGCACTGAACTATAGCCAAGATCGAAGGCAATTTCGGTTATAGATTTTTGTTTTTCGGCCAGGTTCGTACGGGCCATCTCGAGGCGGGCTTCAGCCAAATAACCAAATACCGTGGTGCCAAACATCTCTTTAAATCCGCGTTTTAGTTTATACTCATTTATGCCGACTGTTCGTGCTAATTGAGGGAGGGCTGGCGGGAATTCAATATGCTGCAGCATATAATCGCGGGCGAATATCAGGCGCTCTTTATCGTAGTCGCTTTTGGCATACGCTGGTTTGCTGACTAGTAACTTATCATAGGATTCGGCTTGCAGAACCAGGAGCTCAATAGTTTTGGATAGAAAGAACATTTGCTTTAATCGCCCCGCAAAGCTGCAGTTGATGATGGCGTTGATGCAATTTTGAATGTTGAGATCGATACTCAAATTCTGATATGAAAGTGCTGCCGGAGTACCCTGCAAAATGGCATCAGCAAAGCGTTTTAAGGTGTCGTTACCGTCCTGCGCAATCCGCAAAAAAGCTTCCTCGGTAAACTGGATCATGAATGACCGCATATACAGATTCTCCACCTGCATTTTGCCCGACGCCTCTGTCCCAAAAAACATATTGTGCTGGTTGGCGCCAATTTCGAAGCGGTTGTCGAGGCCCTTGCCTATCATCAGCAACTTTCCTTTGAGGCTAAAATACATGGTCACCATCCGGCGGTTGCCGCTCCACTCCAGCGTAATATGCTCCTTAAACGCCAGGTTGGAGTAGCTGATGCGAATGCCGTTGAAGGTCCACATCGTTGTTTTGATATCACCGAACGGATAGCTGAGATTGACAATGTCCTCCCTTAACTCCCCGGTATTGAAATCATCAACCCCAAGCGGGTCTTTGTGTAAAATGCTTTTGTCTTTATTGTTCAGCAGTTCAAATGACATATTCCGTTTGATGTAAATCGTACTCCGTTTAATGCAACAGCGCCGGTGCTCTACGGCCGAGATTTGTGGTGCACAATTTAATTAATGAGATACGATAGCACTACAAATTGTTACTAAAATGGAAAATACAAATAAACAAATAATGATAGCCGGTGGCGGATATGCAGGACTTTGCCTTGCTTTATTTTTGAATAAGTTCGGCATCAAATCAACAGTGTACGAAGCATATGCAGAAATGAAGGACGCCGGGGCAGCGCTAACCATTGCTCCTAATGGCATGAATGTGCTGTCGCAATTAGGTTTGGATAAGGAAGTGATCAAAGCAGGACAAGTAATTGATTATTACAACTTCAAAAATCAAAGAGGGAAATTACTGGCCCGTTTGGACCTAAAAGCCGTTGAAAAATTTGGGCAGCCCTTTGTTGTGATCACAAGGTCGGCATTGCACAGGTTACTTTATGTGCATGCAATTGCGTCTGGCATCAAGATAATATTTAATAAGAAGCTAAGTGACATCAAACAAGATCCGGGCAGGGTTGCTGCTATTTTTGAAGCTGGCAGCCATGCTGAAGGATCATTACTTATCGGAGCCGATGGCATACACTCTGCCGTGCGCGGGGTAATCTTTGACGATAAATATAAAGAGGTTTATACCGGTTTCTATGGCGCTGGCGGTATCGCGCCAAAACAATCCCTGGGAAATGGCATCAACGCATCAGACGATAAAGCAATGACCTTTACCTTTGGTCTGAAGGGGTTCATGGGCTACAGCCCGATGAACAATCGCGAAATGCTTTGGTGGTGCAATGTTGAAGCAGATGAGCAGGAAGTAAAACAAAAGTTTTCCGGCATGTCTAATGGAAATCTTAAGAAAATGATCGCCGACGATTATGCTGACTTCGACAAACCTGCACCACAATTGATCGAAAATTCAGATAAGCTGGTAAAGACCATGATCTACGATATGCCCGGGATGCCTCAATGGTATAAAGGTCGGGTTTTGCTCATCGGAGACGCCGCCCATGCTGTAAGCCCCACAAGTGGAGTAGGAGCCTCGCTGGCATTAGAAGATGCGATGATGCTGGGGAAATTATTAAGCGAATATTCCGCTGATGATTATCAAAAGGTGTTCTTCGAATTTCAATCGCTACGGAAACCGCGAACAGAAAAAGTGCGCTACGAGGCCAATAAGCGCAATTCAGAGAAGAAGGTACTGACACCGTTCCAGGCCAAAATACGGGATTGGATGATGCTTGTTTTTCTCCGGTTGTTTGGATTCAAATCGATGGACTGGCAATATAATTACAAGATAGACCTATAAAAATAAAGCCCCGAAGGGGCTTTGTTATTTAGCGAGCTTGTATAATCGATATGAAATTTCCCGCGGGGTCCTTGAACCAAGCAATATCCGGTCCATGTCCGTTTCCACGCAGAATACCCTTCTCATCGGTTTTCATTTGCTCCATGTCGTATTGCTCAAATTTGATGCCCTTGCCGATGAGTTCGTCGACGGTTTTATCCAGGTTATCAACCGGAAAATTGAGGACCGTGAACGTTGCGGGCTGGTGATCTTCTTTTGGGTAGATCATAATAGGGTTATTGCCTGGCGTGTGCAATTCCAGGAGATCGATCCCCATGCTTACTGTTTTCGTTTCCAGGCCCAAGGTATCCTGGTAAAATTTCTTTGCCTTTTCAATATTATCTACCGAAAAGCTGCTGAATGCTTTACTACTGCCTAACATAAGTTTATGATTTGTTGTCTAAACAAAGTTACCCGGCTTATGTTGGCACGATGCGACAATAGAAGGGGCGTTTAAGACATCAATACTCATATATGGCATAGCCCCACGCGGGCATGGTCCAGCCAGTACCCGAAACTGTTATTTTTTTGCCAGCAAATACATTGTAAGGATTGCCGTAAAGCGATTTGTCACTCAGTTTGATCGCCTGTGCTTTTGGCGAAAGATTCAGGATCACCAGCACCTTTTTGCCGGCTTTTTGCCGGGTGTAAGCGTAAACGGCCTGTTTGTCACCAGCGTCCACTTTGCTGAATGACGCATCTGAGGCGAGGGCGATATCATTCTTTCGCAGATTGAGCAAGGTTTTATAGAAGGGCGCCCTGCCGAAATTCTTAAATGTCATCGGGTCACGATCAAAGAATTTGATGGCCCGCAATACGGGCTCTTCTTGTCCGCTGTAAATCAATGGGATACTGTGGAAATAGGTTTGCGTCAACACGGCGAAAGGGGCATGTGCCGGGCCCGGGAAGGTACCAAAATCGGCCTTGTTCCAGCTGTTTTCGTCGTGGTTGCTGGTAAAGAATAGTTCAAGACCGTTTTTCGGATACTCTTTGTCGTACTTGGCCTTAACGCTATCCAGCGCAAATGCCGGGCTCGATCCTTTGGCTACATCGATCATCTTATGGAACATGTCCCATGAGTAAGTAGCGTCGAAACCACTGCGATGCAGGTAGTCTTTGTCTCCCTCAGCCAGCATAAACAGGTTGCGGCCCTTTCGCAATTCAGCTATGCATCTTGTCCAGAAACTTTCGGGTACATTCCAGGCCACATCGCAGCGGAAACCGTCAATATTGGTATTTACCAGCCAAAATTTCATCGCGTTGATCATGCTATCCTGCATCTCGCGGTTCTTATAATCCAGCTGACGGGTATCGTCCCAGCCATAGGGGATAGCGGGCTTACCGTTTTTGTCCTTTACATAAAAATTGGGGTGTTTTTTGATCCAGTAATGATCAGCGCCGGTATGATTTGGCACCCAGTCAATGATCACCTTCATGCCTTTAGCATGGATGGTTTTCACCAGTTGCCTAAAATCATTGAAATTGCCAAACTCGGGATTGATAGTCGTGTAGTTGGAGACAGCATAATAACTACCCAGCGAACCCTTTCTATCCACCTTGCTTATCGGGTTAATCGGCATAAACCAGACTGTTTGAACACCCATTGCTTTCAAGCGATCGAGGCTTTTAGCAAAGGCATTAAATGTGCCCTGCGGTGTGTACTGGCGCACATTTACCTCATAAATATTGCCTTGCATGATCCAGCCCGGATGGCCGTCGATCGTTTTTGGTGTTTGTGCAAAGCTTAGCTGTGCCGATAAGCAGGCGAGCAGGATGAGCCCAAAAAGACCACTATTTGTTTTTCCCCGAAATAACATGTTTTTAGATTTTAAACTAATTTACAGTTTTCGGCGAAAACAATACAGCATTAGCGTAGGGCAATCAGCTTTCCAAATAATTCTTGATAGAGGTACCGATAATGTAGGTCCAGCCTTTTGCGAAGCTTTCCCGTGCAAAATCTTTGCTGTCCTGAGGAAAGCTTTCGATTCCTTCGTGTGTCAGCTTCAATTTTGTTGCATTACCTTCGGGGAATAATTCCATCGTAACAAACGAGTTGCCGGGATAATCTTTATAACGCCAGCTGTACTGTAATAATTTCCCCGGTTCAACCTTTGTTACCTTGCAGAGATGCACATAAGTCATTTCCTTACTTCCGCCCTCAAAGGTGAACTCAAATCCTACTTCCGGTTTAAATTCAGCAAGTTTGAAATACCATTTTTCCATCTGGTCGCGGTCGGTAATCGCCTTCCATACTCTTTCGGCAGACGCATTCAGTGTGCGTTCAATTACAAATGGTTCGTTGTTCATTTCTTTTTAGTTTTAAGAGGTTTGAATGTTTTATTGTTTTCTTCATTCGCCAGGAATTCCTCCAGCGCATCCAGTTTCTGGTTCCAGAAGGCCCGGTATTGTTCAACCCATTGCGATACCTCGTTCAGCTTTTGCAGTTTGGCTTCGCAATAGCGTTCGCGGCCCACTTGTTTAATGGTGATCAATCCGCACTGGGCCAATATTTTAATGTGTTTTGAAATGGCCGGCCGACTAATTTCAAACTGGTCAGCAACCGTATTCAAATTCATGGACCGGTGAGCTATCACGTTAATGATCTCTCTGCGGGTAGGGTCCGCTATGGCCTGGAAAACGTCTCGTCTCATTGTTTATCTGTAACCGTTCGGTTTCAAATATAAGTGTAACCATTTGGTTACGCAAAATTTATTTTTGATTTTTTTTACCGAAAACTCATACCTTGATAAACCAATTATATAC
>JAICXZ010000422.1 GCA_025934475.1 Mucilaginibacter sp.
AAGTGGAGGAAAACATTGGGAAACCCTTGTCGCCATATGCTATCACCAAGTACGTGAATGAGCTTTATGCGGAAATATTCAGCAAAACCTATGGCATCGAGACTATCGGATTGCGGTATTTCAACGTGTTTGGGCGCAGGCAGGATCCCAAAGGAGCCTACGCAGCCGTTATTCCAAAGTTTGTAATGCAATTGATGGCGCACGAAAGCCCGGTTATAAATGGCGCCGGCGACTACTCGAGAGACTTTACGTACATCGATAATGTGATTCAAATGAATATGCTGGCCATGTTCACTAAAAATCCGGATGCTGTTAACACGGTTTACAACACCGCGGTTGGAGATCGAACAGATCTCAATCAGTTGGTTGATTACCTGAAGGAAGCATTAATAAAATTCGATCTGCAAATAGATAGTGTGGAGGCAATACATGGATCGAACAGGGCCGGCGATATACCCCACTCACTGGCTAGTATTGAAAAAGCGCGTCAGTTACTTAATTATCAGCCTACGCATAGTATAAAGGAAGGATTGAAAGAAGCGGTATCCTGGTACTGGGAGAATCTGAAACCAGCTACTACTTAATTGTAATTGCAAAAGCTGATTAGCTGCGGAAGACGGTATGAACAAAAATAGTTATGGGAAAACAATACTTATATACGATTCGGTAAAATATTTTGTCCCGTATTTTTTTGAAAAAGGTCTTCCTGCATATCCACTATTTCGCGAACTACCCTTATTCGTCCGCTTACTAAGAAAGCTTTATTTCATCTTTGGCTTGCCCAAAAATACCTGGTACGCTGGTTGGAAGAACGAATTGCATAATGCCGAAAAGATCATCATCTTCTCTACCCAATATAACGATGTGTTAAACTATATCAAATTGGTGGCGCCGCATGTTCGGGTGATATACTGGTACTGGAATCCTGCGTTCAGAAGCGCCGATCCCAATTCGCTACCAGATAAGCTCTGTGAAAAGTGGTCTTTTGATAAAAATGACTGCGAGCGATACAAAATGCGGTACAATACCACTTTTTATTTTGACAACATTAAGCTACCGGTCAATAAGTCCGAATTTGATGTGGTGTTTTTAGGCGCCGACAAGGGCAGAAGAGCCGCTTTAAATAGTATTAATAACGAACTCTCAGTTATCGGTATTAAGCCTTACTTTTACATCGTGGACGATAATGCAGGGAAGCGAGGCTATGAAGGACAGTTTCCGGCTGTCGACTACGGACGATATCTTGAAATGATCTCGAAGAGTGCGGCAATACTTGATTATATACAAGAAGGTCAGACCGGTTTGACACTTCGACCGATGGAAGCGCTTTTCTTCAAGAAGAAGCTGATAACCAACGACCAATCGATTACGCAGTTTGATTTTTATAACTCTGATAATATTTTTATCATCGGAGTGGACGATATGAAAAACCTAAGGCGCTTTTTGAAAACACCTTACCAACCAGTGGCCTCCGAAATACTATCGCGATATGATGTTGGCAACTGGATCAACCGATTTGACGGACAATTAAACCAAAACGAACCACTTTCTTAATGCGCGAATTCATCAAGTCATTTTTGTCATTTGGTTTAGCCTCTGTCGTCGAAAGGGTTATTGCGTTCGTACTGTTACCTATTTACACGCATTACTTTAGTACAGCTGAATTTGGCGCCATCGACCTGGTGCAGGTTATCATAGGTGTAGTTTCCATCTTCGCTCATTTGCAGCTCGAAACATCACTGCAGCGCTACTATTATGAGTATGAAGGAAGGCAAAAGCATATCATGATATCTACAATTGTCGCTGCTATTTCGTTCTTATCGCTGGTTATTACTGTACCACTCATCATATTCTCGCAGGCGGTATCAGAATTAATATTTAAAAATGCCAACTATTCCGGAATCATTAAGTTAGCTGCATTACAGTTGGTGTTCATCAACTATTCGATGCTGGCGCTGGTTATTCTGCGGTACGAAAAAAAGAATATGCGCTTTGCAGCAATGATATTGCTCAAAGTGTTTCTGACAGTTTTGTTTATCATAGTTTTTGTGGTGTGGCTAAAGAAGGGACTATATGGAGTATTCTATGCGCAGCTTATCGGCCTGGTTGTTTCATCGATAGCGTTGTTCTTTTCAGTGCGCGAATTTAACAGTTATAAACTGTCCTACGCTATGCTCAAGAGGTCAGTTGTTTACGCTTTCCCGCAATTCCCGGCACGTATCGGTAGCATTATGCTCACCTATGCCAACCGGTTTTTTATGGTCGGCTATTTGACGATATCTGCAATAGGTATTTATTCTTTGTCGTTGCGGCTGGCTTCTGTACTACAACTGGTCTACACAGCCTTTGTGATGGCCTGGGCACCATTTATGTTCAGCCAAATGAAAAATCCGGAACATAAAAAAGTATTTTCGCAGGTGCTGTTGCTGCTCGCCGGGCCTGTTTATCTTATTGTTTGTGTGTTTTCACTATTCTCCAAAGAGATCGTTATGGTCATCTCATCTAGCCAGTTTCATACTGCTTATCATTACCTCGGTGGTTTGGCCCTCTATAATTCGCTTATGATATTTAAGGAGGTGGTAGACATTGGTCCTAAATTCACCGAAAAGACCAAATATCTTTCGTTTACCTTCTTTCTTTCGGTTATCGTTAACATCGCCAGTCTTTATTTTTTCATCCGGTTGTATGGCTTGTACGGTGTGGTCTATTCCATGTTGCTAACCAATGCTGTGTTGTTGATTGTAAGCTGGATTGTATCTAATAGGCTTTACTATATTCCGTACAATGTTTACAAATTTATTTTGCAGTCGGTACCGGCATTTGTTTTGGCAATAGGGTCAATGTTCGAGTTGCCATCACTATTGATTCGTATGGCAATTGCTGTGGTCACTATCTTTTTTTATAGTTTTAACTTTTTAAAATACTACAAAACCTTTAAGGCAAACAGAGCTGTCGAACTGGAGGTTGCAGCAGGTTAAGACAACAGTATTAAATTATGGTGTACCTGGTTCTCTTTTTATATCTTGTAACCCTGGCGGTAAAATTTGACTTTAATAAATCATCTAAAGTCAACCGGGCTAAGGGCAATGCTAATAGCTGGTACAATTTCACACTCATTGTAATGATCTTTGTATCGGGAATCCGGTACAAGGTTGGGGGCGACTCGATTTCCTATTATTACTTTTTTAATGACATCCCCTACCTCTGGGACCTCGGAAAATTTAGTTTTGTAAAAACTCAGTTCGACCCGCTTTGGATATTATTGTCTTCGACGTCGAAGTCCCTCGTAGACGACTTTGCATTCTTCCAGATAGTGCACGCCGCCATAGTTAACACAGTGGTTTTCTGGTTTTTAAAAAAGTACAACACGAACCGTTTTACCTGTGTCCTCATTTTTTTCCTTATTTTCTACGTTTATTTCAATATGGAGGTAATGCGGGAGGCTTTGGCAATTTGTACTTTTCTATTGGGATATCATACTTACCGCGATCAAAAGTGGCTTAAATATTATACGTATGCCCTTGTGGCCTTCCTTTTCCACTCATCGGCGATGATCTTGTTTATATTGCCATTATTCCGGAATATTAAGATTAAGCCATATACCATCGCCATCTGGCTGGTGGTGTTTGTGGTGATGACCTTTATTCCGGATACCTTCAAATTATTTCTCAAACTTTTTGTTTTTAACGATCGTATTTCGGCAAAATTCAATGCTTATTCAAACATTAAGTCTAATGTCAATGGCATGCTATACCTGTTTGGCCTTTACTTCCTTATACCGGCTAGTCTGGCTTACTACAATGAAAAACGGCTCAAAAGTCATCCGAAATTTAAGGAGCTTTATTTCGCCTATTTTCTAATAGCCATTTTAACCGTAGCATTTTCGGGTTTTAACAGGTTTATTAATTATATGACGCCATTTATGGCGGTTTATTTCGCCGATTTGCTAAACCGGATATACCAATACCATTATTATCTCCAAACCCGTAATGCGATCATCTCGTTTGTGATAGCACTTGCATTTGTGCCTAAGCTGATGTACTATTTTTCTGATACGTCATCTATAGTTTACGGAACACACCGGTATGATATGTGGTACCCTTATCACACAATTTTTGATAAGGAGGAGAATTACAAACGCGAGGCTTTATATGAAGGATTGTTTAGCACCAGTGATTAATACGAGAGTCATTTGGCTGGCTAACAAGGATAAGAA
>JAICXZ010000707.1 GCA_025934475.1 Mucilaginibacter sp.
AAAGGAATACAAACATAACGCGCCAAACGGCTTTGATGCCCTCCACTTTTTCAGGATCAAATTTATCTTTTGCCACATCAAGTAACGATTCACCTTTTTTCTTCTTGCCAATGTTAAACAACGCATAGATCGAAATGAAAACGAAGTTGTTCTTGTTTACACCAGCCGGCGGTACCCTGACATACATTTTTCGGCCTGAAAAGAAAATGATTGTAGCTAGTGCCATCAATATCCCCGGGATACCAAATGCTATTCTTGGCCCGTAAAGCGCATACATTGCCGGAATAAGCGCCGTTGATATCATTGAGCCTGCATTAATGCTGAAATAAAACCAACCATAAACCTTTGATAAAAGGTCTTGATTCGATTTATCAAACTGGTCCCCAACATTTGCCGATACGCACGATTTAATACCACCAGCACCAATCGCTATCAAAACTAGTCCGGTTGAGAACAATGATAGGTTAGTGGTGAATGAAGAAGTAAAGACGTTGCCAAGGCAATATACCATAGATATCCACAAAATTACCTTATACTTTCCCAGGAACCAGTCGGCAAGGATACCACCCAAAAGCGGCATGAAATAAGATAAAGCAACGAAAAGATGTGTTTGCTCATTAGCCTGGGCTGTAGCTTTTTGTACCAGGGCGTCAATTTTATGAGGATTATAGAATTGTGCAACCAGGAAAGTAACTAGGATAGACCGTAGTCCATAATAGCTGAAACGTTCGGCGGCTTCGTTGCCGATAATAAAGGGTACGGCTTTTGGAAAGCGCGATTTTTGCTTCACGGGCATTGCTGCCGCTGCTTCGGGGCTTTGAGTCATATTAATGTCATGAGAAAGTTTGCTAAAATACTATTATTCTGGCAATTCAAAATTTTATACCGGAATTTATTGTGCAGGGTTGGTTTTTGTTTGGTTGTAGAGGTTGTAGTGGTTGTAAATGTTGTAGAGGTTAAAATTGTCCACCCAAAAATATCCTCTGCAACTTCTCCAACATTTACAACCAATGTCAATTCCCACTCGTCGCCTTATCAATCGCCCGTTGTTTCTTCGGATCGATATAATCGCCGTCGTGGCTATCGGGCTTATTGCGCATATCCAGGTTTTCTACGTATTCCCAGCGGCCGTCCTTAAACCTGTAGCCATCGTAACTGAGATCGGGGCCGTAAAGATCAAACTGACCCTTTTGTTTTTTGTCAGGCGGCGCCAGGTGATCAAACACTATCGTATGCTCATCGGGAACATAATTAAGCACCATAGAAGCCTGGCGCGTATATTCAAATACTACACGTTTCCGCACCTTGCCGTTGCCATCAAATACTGCGTGCCCGAAAACCGGTTTATCATTTCTGAAAGTGATCACATCAATCACCTTTTTGTTACTCTTCACCGTGTTGCCCTTCCAGCCTAGCAGGATATAATATGGATTTTTCTCGGTATAAACGGGTATGATCTTGTAATACACGGCCCCGTACCATTTGGCGCTGCTGCTAACTGAATCCTCCGGACTTTTCATAAATGGCGAATAATCGCTCAGAGGGAACATCAGCAACTTATCGCCGGTGTTCATTTGGACGGTTCCGTAGTAGCGATAGCTGCCATCGTCAAACTGCGTGTACCAGGTAAAAATGCGGAAACGATTATTGGGCGCGTTGATGATATGCATCACCTTCAATGAATCAAAGTTGAAATTAAAAGAGTTAGGCACTTTTAATGCCTTAACAAGAGCTTTAATGAATTCGGCATTAGCGTTTTGCCGCTCCATTTCTGTATCGTCGTTGATCAGGTGTTTGCCGATACCGATAAGCGTGTCCTGGTATTGTTCAAGCTTGCGAATATGTACGCTCTCGTCAGAATGCTGCGCAAAGACTACTACCGGAAGCAAGGCGCTCAGTATAATTAAAATAGAAAGTTTTTTCATTAACCTAATTAACGCAAATTTTCGATAACCATTGCGCTGGCCCCGCCGCCGCCGTTACAAATGCCTGCGGCGCCATATTTGCCGCCATTTTGCTGTAATACAGATAGTAAAGTTACAATAATTCGCGCCCCGGAAGCTCCCAGGGGATGACCGAGCGAAACAGCTCCGCCATTTACGTTTACTTTAGCAGGGTCGAGGTTTAATTGCTGATTGTTGGCGATTGCAACTACCGAAAATGCTTCGTTGATCTCGAAATAATCTATTTGTTCTGACTTTAAATCTGCGCGATGCAATGCCAGCGGAATAGCTTTGGATGGCGCCGTGGTAAACCATTCGGGCGCCTGCTGTGCATCAGCATAAGAAATGATCTCAGCCAGAGGTTTTATTCCCATTTCATCAGCCTTTTCTTTGTTCATCAACACCAGAGCCGCTGCGCCATCATTAAGGGTCGATGCATTGGCAGCGGTCACCGTACCTTCTTTTTGAAATACAGGTTTCAGCGTAGGTATTTTATCAAATTTTACGGCTTTAGGTTCCTCGTCTTCACCAAACAGGGTTACCTCTCCTTTTTTATCTTTAAGTTCAACCGGGGTTATCTCGTCCTTAAACTTGCCCTCAGCCTGCGCTTTTTGCGATCTTTTGTATGATTCAATAGCGTAGTCATCCTGGTCTTCACGGCTGATTTTACAATCGGTAGCACATAATTCCGCAGCTGAACCCATGTGGTAATCGTTATATACATCCCAAAGGCCATCCTTCACAAGGCCGTCTATCAGCTGACCATTACCCAAACGATACCCATTGCGGGCTTTATCCAGGTAGTAAGGGACGTTGCTCATACT
>JAICXZ010000600.1 GCA_025934475.1 Mucilaginibacter sp.
GTTTCGGTTAATCAATAAGTTTAGCGCTTCAAAAATCGACCTTTTAGCAATTTATCCATAACGGCATCGGAATAGCTATGCCCTATTGGCGCTTGTTCGTTGCCAAGATAAATGATATTGCCGTTGATCGAGTTCACTTTATTCAGATTGACGATATAGCTCTTGTGTACCTGCATAAATTTTTCCTGCGGCAAGTTTTCAAGAATCCCTTTTATTGTGAGGTATACAATCAGTCGACCCTTTGTTGTGTGCAGGATCACATAATTGGCCATGGCCTGTATGGAGACCAATTCATCTAAAATCACCCGCTCTAGTTTACCGTCGCTTTTTACGAAAATGTATTCGGCGTTTGGGTCATTGTTGGGATGCTGGCGGTCCTTTAATAATTTATATTCTAGCGCTTTCCGCGATCCCTTGAGGAAGCGCTCGAGTGAAAATGGTTTTACCAGGTAATCAATTACTGCCATTTCAAAACCTTCAAGCGCATATTGCTCATAAGCAGTCGTTAGGATCACCATCGGCAGGTTGGGAGTGGAGCGCAGAAATTCCATGCCGGTCATTTTGGGCATGTTAATGTCCAGGTAGATGAGATCAACATCCTGCACGGCAAGCAAACCGGCAATCTTCAACGGATTTTCCGCAGCGCCAACTAGCCGCAAGAAATCAGTTTCTTCGATATACTCCTGCAAAAGCTTGCGGGCAATAGGCTCATCATCTATGATCACGCAATTCAGCATCATATGTCAAATATGGTTAGGCGCAGTGTATAATCCGTTTCGGTTTCCCTGATGTCAAGTATGTGTTTGCTTGGATAAAGCAATTCAAGCCGTCGTTTGGTATTGGCAATCCCAAGGCCCGAGGAGTGTTGTGTTTTGGCAATAAACCCGTCTTTAGTATTAAATATGGTGAATAGCAAATTTTCGTTTTCGCTCCGAAGATCAATCAGGATTTTGTTTTCGTGGCATTCATTAAATCCAACGTATTTAAACGCATTTTCGATAAAAGTGATTAAAATCAACGGTGGTACGCTGATACTTTTGTCGATATCATTAGCCGAAAAACAAACTTTGATCCGTTCGTCAATCCTTGATTTTTGCAGTGTGATATAGTTTTTGATATAGTTCAATTCCCGTTCTATGTCGATCAGTTCTACATTGCATTCATACAGTTGATAACGCAACATCTCTGAAAAGGTGAGCAGCATACCGCGTGCATCCTTATTAGACTTGTCGATATGCGCATAAATAGAATTAATGGAATTGAAGAGAAAATGCGGGTTAAACTGTGCTCTCAAAAAATTGAGCTCATTAGCGGCTTTTTCTTTTTCTATTTGCTCGATATAAACCTGCGAACGAATGCGGTCGATCACCATCTTGGCAGCCACGATAAAAAAAACCCAGAAAAAGATATTGATGAACGATTCATAAAATACATTCAACGAATCGAAATGAACATCATTGATCTTGAACAGGTATTTCCGAACCAGGAATGAAACCGGCACCCTTAACCATGCTGTAGCCGTTACCATCGCGAAGAAAGCAAGGAAGAACAGCAAATATTTCCTCCGGTTAAGCAGGTAGGGGATGGCGTAAGCAGAATCGAAATAATAATTGATAGCAATAAACACCAGGTAGCAAAACTGGATGGTAATGGTGCGTGTCAATACCAGCGTATTATTCCGGAAAATGTAGACCCAGAAAAAGTACGCCAATAGCCAGAAAATGCAGTGATATAATGCCTTATTTACGCTTTTGCCTGACACAGATGTCTAAAAGATTTTAATCAAATTACGTTAAATATACTCTAATTTTTGCCGCTGGGTTGCTCCGGAAAAGTATCCCCCCGATGACAAGTATTACAGGTCACGGCTATATTGCTGGTTCCTACCATTGGATTCTCGATCTTGAAATAGTCCCTGTTGAGATTCAGGGTCATCTTTAGCATTTGTCTGGCAATTTGCTTTTCGGGTTTGGCATCGCTGGCATAATCCAGTTCTGTCGAATCCTTCTTCGCATGGCAAAAACCGCAGGATACGCCCAAAGCGTCTTCAAATTCTCCGACCATAATCTTCTGCATGTTGCCCGGGCTTATATCCTTCGGTAGTACCTGCAGGTTTTTGTAGGGGGTATCAATCGCAGGTTTATTCTTATTGGTCGCGGCAGTCATTACAACTACTGCACAGCATAATGCTGATATGGTTATTAATTTAACGCTCATTTTCTTGTTCCTTTAAGCCTTTTTTGCCACAATGTTCAGCTGCACCTCCAACTCATCGGAAATAGTGCTTGTTCCGCCTACGTCAAAATCTTTTCGCTTGATTTTAAATGAACCCTTAAAAACATACCCATCACCCGACTGAACCGGTTGAAAAGCAAAAGAAATATCCTTTGTCGTGTTTTTTATTGTGAGTTTACCGGTAAACAAGAAAGTTTCTTTTTTGTCGGTGGCTGCAACTTTAGTAGAGACTAGCTTGATAACCGGATGCTTTGTCACATCGAAATAGCTTTCGCCGCGGAGGTGGCTATCCCTTAGACCGTTATCGGTATTAACGGTTTTGGCATCGATATCAACATCGAAATGAGCGTTTGCGGTATTAGCGGGATCGAAAATGATACTTCCGTGCAAGCCGGTGAATGAGCCCGTAATATCGAAGCCAAAATTTTGTATCGTGAACTGTACGGTTGAGCCCTGGTCGACGGGCCGGTATTGCGCCAGCCCCGTCTTCCAGGAAACAACAACTACTAACAGGAATAATAGTTTCTTCATTGTGTTATTCGTTTGCTTTTTCCCCTTCCACCAGCGGCACATCGGTAACAGCGAGTGTATGATGATGCTCCTGGTAATGCACCTCTGTCAAACCTAAAACCGATCTTAATTTTTCTGCAGGCACCTTCATTGGTCCCGGGGCCGGTGCGCTTCCGGGCGCGGGTTGCGGAAATGCTGTCGACATGGCCGTATGGAACGTAATATTGCCCTCGACCTTTTGAATGGTTTGATGGATGTGCCCGTTCAATACCGATACCGATCCAAATCGCCGTAGCATGGCCAAAGCCTGTTCGCTGTCTTTTGTTCCCCAGCCCCATTGCGGGTAAACCGCCCATAAAGGGATATGTGCAAATACCACGATTGGTGTGCTGGATGAAAGGCCCTTCAAATCATTTTCCAGCCATTTCAGTTGCTCAGCGCCCAGTGTGCCGAGTCCGCTGTCAACCTGCACAGCCGCGTTTACAAGACCAATAAAATGTGCACCGTGCGAATCAAAACTATACCAGCCA
>JAICXZ010000069.1 GCA_025934475.1 Mucilaginibacter sp.
GCCCGAGGAAGTTAGCCTGGATAACCTCGACCTGGGTTCAGCCAACCTGGAGGAGCTTTTAACTGAGCCGGCTGCTAAAACTGTAATAGATAAATACGCCAAAGATAGTGCCGACCCAGCCATCACCCAGAAGGATAAGCTGAAACAAAGCTACCTGCTGTCGCTTAAAGCGGTTAGCCCTACCTATGTTGCTATATTAAATAAAGTAAGGATCCGTATGAATGAGTTGCCGCCAAGCGGTGCTATGGCTGGTCTGTACGCCATGGTTGATAACAGCCGTGGTGTATGGAAGGCGCCTGCTAACATTTCGGTGAACAATGTGGTTTCGCCATCGGTAAATATTTCCAGCGAAGGCCAGCAAAGCCTTAACGTGGATGTTATTGCCGGTAAATCGATCAACGTGATCCGTTCATTCCCTGGCATAGGCACACTGGTTTGGGGTGCCCGTACGCTGGATGGCAACAGCCAGGACTGGCGCTATATCAACGTTCGTCGTACGCTCATCATGATCGAACAATCTATCAAGCTTGCAACCCAGGCCTACGTGTTCGAACCGAACGATGCTAACACCTGGATCACCGTTAAAAGCATGATCGATAACTTCCTGGTGAATTTGTGGAAACAGGGCGCTCTTGCAGGTGCCGTTCCGGAGCAGGCCTTTAGTACAGCAATTGGCCTCGGATCAACCATGACAGCCAATGATATCCTCGACGGTAAGATGCTGATCACTGTAAAAGTGGCCATCGTTCGCCCTGCTGAATTTATAATCATCACGTTCCAGCAACAGATGCAGCAATCGTAATTAACCATTAATGAATTAACTTATTGTATCACTAAATCTTAAAAATCTAAAGTTATGGCAGATGACGGATCAGCCCAATCAGCGGCAACATGGCCAATGGTTAAGTTTTCGTTCCAGGTAAAATGGGATGATAAGGAACTCATTTTTCAGGAGGTGTCGGGGCTTACCTCTGAAACACAAGTTATCGAATATCGCGGCGGCAGCAGCAAGGTTTATTCTACTGTAAAAATGCCCGGTATTCAGAAATTCGGAAATATCACACTTAAGAAAGGCATATTCAAAGGCGACACAGCGCTATGGGATAATTACAACCTGATAAAGATGAACACCATCAAGCGGTCGACTATATTGATCAGCCTGCTTGATGAGACCAACGCGGTTGCCATGAGCTGGAGCCTGCTTAACGCTTTCCCTTGCAAAATCCAGGTTACAGATATGAAATCGGATGCAAACGAAGTAGCAGTTGAGACCATGGAACTGGCGCATGAAGGTCTAACGCTCAAAAAATAATTGAGCAATGGGCGGCGCATTGCCATATTATCCACCGGTTGGTTTTTATTTTAAGGTAAATGTAATAGGAATATCCGGCGCTAATGAAGGTAGCTTTCAGGAAGTAAGCGGGCTTAATGCGAAGATAGGTGTGAAAGAGGTAGAGGAAGGTGGCGAGAACCGGTTTGTACACCGGTTCCCAACCGTTCCTAAATATCAAAACCTGGTTTTAAAGCGGGGGATGCTTATCGGCTCCCCCCTTATTACCTGGGCCAAAACCTGTATCGAACAATTTACTTTTTCGTCCAAGACGGTTGTCGTTAACCTGATGGACGAAAATTCGAGTCCCCTGGCGTCATGGAAGTTTATAAATGCCTATCCGGTTGCGCTTAGGATATCAGACCTTAAAGCGCAGGAAAATGCAGTTGCCGTAGAATGGGTAGAACTATGCTACGATTATTTTACTAAAGTTTATTAACCATGCCTATTGAAATAAGGGAACTTAAGATAAAAGTGACCGTTGATGAAAATGACCGGAGGAGGAATAATAACGAGATCAGGGATTTAGATGCCCTCAAAAACAGGATCGTGAAGGAATGCATGGACAAAATAATGGCCAGGCTAAATAACCTGGCGGAGAGATAATGGATCAGAAACTGGTTAAACTGAAGATAGAGGCCTATGAGGACCCTGCCTGTGTAGCCATTAAAAAAGGCGAAATAGATGCTTTTATCAATCCATCAACTTACAAGCAAACCTTTAAAAGCATTTATGAGGACAGCAAAGAGGTGGGTACCAACGCGCCTACACAAATATTTAAGCGCATTGGGGCCAGCGACCTTAACCTGAGCTTTTTTGTTGATGGTACTGGCGTAGTATCATTAGGCAAATATTCTACTGTCGACGATTATATCAAAACCTTCAATGGCCTGGTTTATGGCTTCAAAGGCGATATACACCGGCCATATTATCTGCTGGTTACCTGGGGCAGGCTCACCTTTACGGGTATATGCTCCAGCATGAGCGTTACTTATAGTATGTTCACGCCCGATGGGATGGCGCTGCGGGCAACTATCGATGTGGTGTTGACTGAGAGCGTTGACTATAAAACCAAAGCGAAAGAGGCGGCCAAATCATCACCCGATCTTACGCATTTCAGGATAGTTAAGGCTGGTGATACACTGCCGCTGCTCACCTACCAGATATACGGCAGCAGCGCCCACTATGTTAAGGTGGCCCAATACAATGGCCTTAGTAGTTTTAGTGCCATACAACCGGGTGATGAACTTTATTTTCCGCCCCTTACCCAAAAAAACTAAACCATGGCCATATCTCCTACCAGTATTGCTGATACCACCCTATCTATTGCCGTAAAAGTCAACGGCACGCTGATAAAGGATTATTATCCCGTCATTTCCATTAATATCACACTTGGCGTAAACAAAATTTCGCACGCTGAGGTGGTTTTTGCAGATGGCAAAATTGAAACAGGGGAGTTTCCGTTGAGCGACAGTAGCGATTTTGTACCGGGTAACGAGATCGAAATACAGGCTGGTTATGCCACCGCGGGGCCGGTATCTATATTTAAAGGATATATAGTAAAGCAGGCCGTTGAGATCGATCAGATAGCGGGTTACCGCACTATCGTGACCTGCAAGCATAAGGCCGTGACGATGACCTTTAACAAAAAAGAGGCCCAATTTTCCAAGTCGACCGACAGCGATATTATATCCAAAGTTGTAGGGACCTATGGGCTGTCATGCACGGTAAAGAGCACCTCGGTTACGCAAGAGGCCGTGTTTCAAAAGCTCGCTACTGACTGGGATTTTATTCTATCACGGGCCGAACTATATGGCTATATTATTACATTGGACGGGGATGCAATAACTATCGGCGAGCCTAAAATAGACGCGGCGGCGGTATTAACCATTGCGCAGGGCGACTCAATACGCTCTTTCAAAGGCGAGCTGAGCGCCGAACGGCAGGCTTCGGCTCTTAATGCCACAGCATGGGATATTAAGAACCAGGCATTGCTTAAAGCGCCTGCTACAGAGCCATCTCTAAACAGCCAGGGCAATATTACAGCCAAGTCCCTTTCGGGCAAACTAAGTCAGACGGAGCTTTCCCTCAATTCGTGCACGCCGATGGTAATGGAAGAATTGCAGGCATGGGCGGACGCAAACCTGCTCAGGATGCGTTTAAGCGCACTTAAAGGCGAAGTAAGTTTTATCGGTAATGCCGCTGCCAAACCCGGCACTATCATAGAGCTTGCAGGTGTAGGCGACCGCTTCAATGGAGATGCATTTGTTACCTCGGTGAATCACGTCATAGAAGATGGTCAATGGACCACTTACGTGAAATTCGGGCTTGATAGCAGCCTCGTTTCGGACAGGCCAAATTTCTCCTACGCCGCTGCGGCAGGACAACTGCCTGCCATACACGGTTTGCAGGTGGCAACTGTAAAAAAACTTTTTGACGATCCGGATAGCCAGTACAGGATACTGGTGAATTTAATATCAAACGCTGCTGATCAGGATGGCATATGGGCGCGCATGTCGGGCTTTTACGCATCATCCGGTTTCGGATCGGTATTTACGCCCGAAGTAGGGGACGAGGTGGTCGTAGGTTTCCTGGAAAGCAATCCAAGGTACCCTGTAGTGCTTGGCTCATTATACAGCAATGGCCGGCAGAACCCCTGCCCGGCAGCGGATGATAATAACTATATCAAATCCCTCACTACCAAAACCAAGCTGAAGATCGGGTTTGACGATGAGAAAAAAGTGATCACGATTGAAACGCCCGGTGGCAACAGCATCACCTTCAGCGATGACGACAAGTCCATCCTCATTAAAGATCAAAACAGCAATACTGTTAAAATGTCATCGTCGGGCATAGCGATGAACAGCGGGAAAGACATCGTCCTGGAAGCGACAGGCGATGTCAATATCAAAGCGACAGGAAAAATAAACCTCACGGCCACACAGGATGTAGCCGTATCGGGAATGAATATCAGTAATACCGCCAATATGGGTTTCACGGCCAAAGGCAACGCAACAGCCGAAGTCTCGGCCTCGGGCCAGACGACCGTAAAAGGCGGAATAGTAATGATCAATTAAAAGATTTATGGGATCGATGGCAGCCAGGTTAACAGATATGCACGTGTGCCCAATGGTAACACCGGGACTTCCTCCTATACCGCATGTAGGCGGCCCCATTATAGGGCCGGGCGCACCGACCGTTCTTATAGGCGGATTGCCGGCTGCCGTTATGGGCGACAATGCGGTTTGTGTAGGGCCGCCTGATTCCATTATTAAAGGATCAGCTACAGTTATGATCTGCAACAAACCAGCCGCGCGAATGGGCGATACTACAGCGCATGGCGGCTCAATTGTCTTAGGCTGTCCCACAGTTTTAATAGGAGGGTGATCAATGGCTGAAAATAAAGGTTCGTTTTTAGGCACAGGTTGGAGCTTTCCTCCCGCATTCAATAAAACCCACGAATCGGTGGCAATGGTTTCGGACATTAAAGACATCGAGGAAAGCATTTACCTCATACTAAGCACCATGCCCGGCGAGCGCATCATGCAACCCGAGTTTGGCTGCGACCTGAAACGGCTAACCTTTGAGATCGATGACTCGACACTAATTGCTGCATTTGAGCATATGATCTATCACGCCTTGCTAAATTTTGAGCCTCGCGTAAATTATATCAATACCAGGATAATCGATCGCAAGGAGCTTGACGGTATTTTATACTTGCAAATCAACTATTTCATTATTACAACCAATACCAGGCACAATATTGTATTTCCTTTCTATTTACAGGGCGAAGGAACAAATGTGTCTGTTTAATCGGTATCTGGATGAATTTTGACCTGTCAACTTTATACAACGGTACGACCCAGGAAGAAAGGCGCATGACAGCCTTGCTGCCTGATTTTATTAAAGTTGATGAACGCGATATATCTGCATTGCTGAAGTTTATGACAGAGCTTTCGGCACAATTCAACTATTATGATTCGGGCAATAAATTACAGGGCGATTGGCAGGATTTTTTCCTGTCGGACATTCATGTCCTGCGTATCATTATAGCCCGTTATGACCTTGCGGGCAAGCTGAAAAAATTTCTCCAACTGGAGGAAGACCTTTACCTGGCCGAAACCCGCCCCAATCTGCACGCCGGGCTAAAAAAGCTGTTCGACTTCGTGATGGACGTGCTGGATATGATGCACGAACTTCACCGGAGGCTGGGAAATCTGGCTAGCACCAGCCCGGTAGTAAAGGATATGCTTGCGGTTGCCGACAAGTTTGCCAGTGAACTCGCCGGCCTGGACCGATACAAGCAGGACGCAGGACCAAAATTTGGCGGCGACCTGCAAATGCATATGCGTGGGGATATTAGAGCACATGCGCATAGCAGAAGCAACGTGGAGTCTATATTCGACCGTGGAACTACCGACCGGGAGCAAATATTGAATGCATTGCCCGATTTAAAAACTGTATTTTCCAACTTAAGCGCGAAGTTCAGCCACTTGCAGGGCATAACGCAGTTTTATCTCGATAACTCGGTGCTGCTCCAGGAGCGTTTTCCGCCTCACCTGGCGCTATGTGTGGCATTTTTGCATTTGTACATGCATTTGCAGGGTAAAATAAACGCCATTACCAAAAAGCACCTGGACTTGTATTATAAACGTATTCTAGGCATAGTCATGAAGCCTGCCGCGCCCGATAGCGCCCATATTGTATTTGAAAAGGATCCTGCTTTGCCAAACGTTCATCTAAAGGCCGGGGAGGAATTACTGGCCCAGGTGCAGGGGCAACAGTCGCCAGCCGCTTATACGCTGAATGATCCGCTGCTGATAACCGACGCACAGATAGCTGAACTTAAAACACTTTGTCTGGCCCCCGGCGCTACACAGGAAATGCTGATATACAAGGGCGACTATTCCTGCCCCTCAGCCGTTGCTGCTTTAAAGAATAAAACCCCTGTAAAAACGTGGCCCGTTTTAGGGGAAGGGCAGGATGGGCTCCCTGATAGTGCCAAAACTATGCAGCTGGCAGAAATAGGGCTGATGCTCGCGTCGCCGGTGCTATACCTGCCCGATGGCCAGCGGACCATTAATATTTACGTGTATGTCGACGATGATACTTATGAGGGGTTTATCGCCTACCTTTCGGGCGATAAGGCCAAGGATCCCCTCGCGATGAGCCATCAGCTATTATCCAACGCTTTTTTGATTGATTATACCGATACCAAAGGATGGAAAAACGTACGCAAATACACAGCGGCGCTGAATACGGATCAGCAAAGGCTCGAGATAGCGCTGGAGATCAATAATGCCGACCAGGTTGTCGATCTTTATAATCCCGAAGTACATGGCGGGGCTTTTGATATTCAGTGGCCGGTGATCAGGATATTGCTGAATAATAATGCGGGTAGTTATCCGTTCGTGTTTCTGCGCAATATTAAAATGGACCGCATTACGGTGAGGGCGGCGGTAACCGGCAGCAAAATGGTGAAGCTGCAGAACAGTATTGGCCCGCTGAGCGCCGTGAGCCTTAGTCAACCCTTTGGACCCATGCCGGCGGTTGGTTCATATCTCGATATTTACAGCAGCAATATCTTTAATAAATATACCCGCACATTTTGTATAAAAATTGATTGGGCCGACCTTCCCCGCGATCCTGGCGGCTGGGAGACTTATTATCGCGCCTACAATAACAATATCAATAACAACTCATTTAAAGTAAAAATAAGCGCTGCCTGCAACAACAAATTTATCCCGGCGCCGCAATTCAGACAGGAATTTAACCTGTTTGAAACAATAGAAGATGAGGCCCTGTGCAATACCACCCATTTGGAAAATATTGACGTAAAGCAACTGCAATTCAGCGAAAGCCCCTTATTGAGTCTGGATGCCGCGGCCGCGGCCAAAAATATATCCGCCACTTCTGTTCGGATTGAGCTGACTGCTCCAAACGATGCATTTGGCCACCGGCTTTTTCCGCAGATATTTCCACAGATCGCGCTACACAACGCACGCCGTTCTAAAAAGCTTGAGCTGCCCAATCAGCCTTATATCCCTTCGATGCATGGATTGAGTGTCGATTATGTACTAGAGCATTCTGAAGCACTTGCCTCGGGCAACGTGAAGGACAAGAGCGAAATCGGCCTTAAAGTTTTCCATCTTTACCCATTTGGTTACGAAAGAGCTTATCCTGTAGAACGAGGTGCCCCATACAATTTAATACCCAACTTCGACTACGAGAATAACTTGTTTATCGGCCTGAAAAATGTAAGCCCGGGCCAGGAACTTTCACTGTTTTTTCAGATCAAAGAAAATAATTTCAGCGACCTGCCTGATACTGCCAATGTCAACTGGAGTTATCTCGACAATAACCAATGGGTTTTTCTTGCCGAAAAAGACGTCCTGCGCGACGATACAAACAATTTTATCAATAAAGGCATTGTCAGGCTCAGGCTGCCTCGCTTCCTAAAGACCGGGAACACCATCTTGTCACCAAAATTATGCTGGATACGGGCATCGGCAAAGCGGTCAAATGCTGTTCGGTCAAATATCATTGGTATTTATGCACAGGCGGCCAAGGTAACCAGGGCCACCAGCGAACCTATCCGCGTTTTATTAAATATCCCGGCAGGAAGCATACAAATGTTTAAACGCAAAATCGTAGGTATAAGCACCGTAACACAGCCTTTCGATTCATTTGGAGGCCGGCCTGCTGAAACAGACGAGCAATACTATATACGTGTGAGCGAGCGACTTCGGCATGGCCAAAAACTGCTTACAAGAACGGATATAGAGCAAGCCATATTGGAACAGTTCCCCGAAATATTGATGGCTAAATGCATTAGTCCGGAAGAATACACGGGACCTACCATTGACAAAAGCACTAAAGTGATTTTGATACCGAAAGAAAAAGACAACGGTCTTTTTCTGAGCGACGAGCCAAAAGTGGATATTTCCGTGCGGTACCAGGTAAAAAAATTTCTGGAGGGGGTAGTGCAATCGTTCTTAAAAATAGAGGTTGAAAATCCGGTGTACGAACGCATAAAGGTAGTTTGTACGGTAAAGTTCAGGAATGACACCGGGACCGACAGGGGAATGCTGGTGGGCAAACTAAACGAGGACATTAAACATTACCTGTGCCCATGGCTGTATCTGGAAGGGGCCGACTTTAAAATAGGCTCTGGAATATATATAGCAGAAATGCTGAACTTCATTAAAAAGCAGCCTTATATACAGCAAGTCAGGAATTTCTCGTTGGTGCATTTTTTTAGCGATGTTGATGATATTAGCGATGAGAGAAAGGCACGGGTAATAGAATATATACAGGATAATGATGTATATATTAAGGGAGCCGTACCCGAGTCGGTACTAATACCGAGCAAAGCTCATCTGATAACCGTTGAGGACGAGAGCAAACCACCTGTTGAGGACGAGAGCAAAACACCTGTTGCGGTGAAAGTTGGCATTAGCGAATTTGAGGTGAGAGACGAGTTACTGATCTCTCGTCCTGGTGATACAATCCCGCCCACACAAAAGGGCAGACTTGAAAGTAACCTTACCGCTGCTAAAGAGCAAATTTTTAATCTGGTGATATTACGGCCTTAAATATAATCGGAAATGGAAAAACAGAAAAACACTATAGGGAGACAGAGATTACTCGACTATTTTAAAAACGGGAATATACCGTCGGAGGAGCATTATTCGCACCTGATCAATTCGATGGTTCACCGGTATGAAGACGGCTTTTCAAAGGACGATGAAAATGGCTTGAATATATATTCGGATGGGTCGAATAATACGCTGATTTCTTTTTACAAGAAAATCGGCGAACCCCATCCGTTTTTCCAGGTAGCCAAGGACAAAGCCGATCCGGATAGCCTGAAGATGCAGCCTTTTGTCGCGCCTGGCAGTAACAGCGACCCCGACAAGGCTTCGTTTTTTTTCCACAC
>JAICXZ010000445.1 GCA_025934475.1 Mucilaginibacter sp.
CATTCGTGGTGAAGGGCGGTAAGATAATCGCAGTAGGCAAAGACGATTCGCTCGAATCAATTTATAAGGCGCGGCAGGTGCTAGATGCGGGCGGTAAAGCGGTTTATCCCGGCTTCATGGACGATCACTCTCATTTTTACGAATATGGATTAAGCCTTCAGGAAGTGAACCTGGACAATACAAAGGGCTGGGGCGAGATTGTCGATTCGGTATTAGCTTTTTCCAAAAGAAATCTTGATGGCTGGATCATTGGCCGGGGTTGGGACCAAAATCAATGGAAGGTTAAGCAGTTTCCCAATAAATCAAAGCTGGATTCAATGTTCCCGGTGCGGCCGGTGCTGCTTACCCGTATCGATGGCCATGCGGCCATTGCTAACCAGGCGGCATTGAACCTGGCAGGAGTGAAGCCGGGCCAGACGATAGCGGGAGGGGAGATAGAGACTATCAACGGAAAATTGACCGGTGTGCTGGTTGACAACGCTGTTGGCATCGTAACCCGCAAAATACCGGAGCCGACCGAACAAGTAATTGACACAGCCCTGCTGGACGCACAGCGCAATTGCTTTGCCGATGGATTAACTACCGTATCCGATTGCGGTGTGCCTTACACTATGGTGGGCACCATTGCCGAGTTGCAGCATAAGGGATTGTTAAAAATGCGCTTGTACGTAATGCTTTCCGATCGGCCCGAAAACTACGATTACCTGTTTAAGCGTGGCGTATTTAAAACTCCGGGGCTTGATGTTCGCGGATTTAAAATGTATGCAGATGGCGCTTTGGGGTCACGTGGCGCCTGCCTGTTGCAGTCCTACGATGATCAGAAAAACTGGCGTGGCTTTTTGCTGAGCAGTCAGAAGCATTTTGAAGAGGTAGCCGCAAAAGTAGCCGCCAAAGGCTTCCAGTTATGTACGCACGCCATTGGAGATTCGGCCAACCGGGTGATTCTGAAAATTTATGCTGCGGCTTTGAAAGGTAAGAACGATCGCCGCTGGCGCATTGAGCATGCCCAGATCGTAGCGCCCGCGGATTTGCACTATTTTGGTGATTACAATATCATTCCGTCGGTGCAGCCTACACATGCTACTTCGGATATGCATTGGGCACAAAGCCGGCTCGGTGCAAAAAGACTGAAATCTGGCTATGCCTACAAACAACTACTCGAACAAAATGGATGGGAGCCTTTGGGCACTGATTTTCCTGTCGAAAATATTAACCCGATCTATACCTTCTATGCGGCGGTTGAACGCAAGGATCTAAAGGGTTGGCCCGATGACGGGTTCCAGATGGAGAATGCATTGACCCGCCAGCAGGCACTACAGGGTATGACCATTTGGGCCGCGAAAGGCAACTTTGAAGAAAAAGAAAAAGGCAGTATCGAACCCGGCAAGTATGCCGATTTTGTGATACTGGATAAAGATATTATGAAAATAAAGGGCAACGATTTGCCCGGCGTAAAGGTGGTTTACACCTACGTGAACGGAGAAAAAGTATATGAGAAAAAATAATGGGTGGATTTGTACGCTCGTATTATCGGTATTTATATTAATTCAGTCAGCCTGCGCACAAAACCCGCCATTCTCCGGGCAAGCCTATGTCAATGAGGAAAAGCAGGTTGAAAAGGCGACTGTTCTGCTGAACAACGATCAGCAATTGGTGCCATTGATGGATCTCAGCGAATTGCGGATAGCCAGCATTCACTTTACTTATCAATATACCACCTCGTTTGATAGTTTGCTGAATAAATATGCCGCTATCCAAACTTTTAATGGGGCTGATTATACTTCCGTCAAAACGCCTGCGGAACTTAGCTTCGATACCAAAACCTACAATACGCTCATCGTTCAACTGGCCGATGCTGATTTGGATAACCCGCAGATCATTGGTTTTATCAACGACAACAAAAGAATAAAGAACGTAGTGGTAGCCTTCTTTGGCGACGGACAAAACCTGGCCAAATTGAATAGTGTGGATGCGCCCGTGGTCTGGTGCAGCAGGCCATCGGAAGTAGCGGCGTTTTACAGCGCGCAGGCCATTTTTGGCGGCGTACCAATAACGCAAAACATATCGAAAAGCTATTCGCCTAAATACCGGACCAATTCGGGTTTTATTACTAAGAAGATACGCCTTCAATACACCGTACCTGAAGAGGCCGGCATTCAGACATCGAATCTGGGCGAGATTGATAAAATCGCCACCGAGGCTATTCGTGCACAGGCAACGCCAGGCTGCGTGGTACTGGTAGCCAGGGACGGTAAGGTGATCTTTAATAAAGCCTACGGATATCATACCTATGATAATGTTTTACCCGATAAGCTGGACGACATCTTCGATGTTGCCTCGGTTACCAAGGTTTCGGCAACTACCATGGAAGCCATGCGCGTGTATGAAGAAGGCAGGCTCAACCTGGATTCGACAATTGGTACCTATATCCCAATGGCGCGCAAAAGCAATAAGAGCACGCTTACTATTCGCGAGTTGCTGGAGCACCAATCTGGATTGATTCCCGATATTCCAACCTATGAAAAATTAAAGCCGGCCGATATCAGCACCGATTCGTCAGCGGCTTATCCCCATAAAATAGTGGACCATTATTTTCTGCGGAAGGACTACTTTAAGGATGTGATGTGGGCCGACATATTGAATTCGCCAGTAAGAACCCGCGGGCAATATGTTTACAGCGATTTGAGTATGGTGGTGATGCAGCAGATTTTGGAAACCATAACATCCACTCCGTTGAATACTTATGTTCATCAAAACTTCTACGGTCCAATGGGTATGCAAACGGCCGGTTTTTTACCGTTGAACCGTTTCCCGCGCACACGCATCATCCCAACTGAGGATGACCAGGTTTTCAGGCGTACATTACTGATCGGATACGTTCATGATCCAACGGCTGCTCTATTGTCAGGAGTATCCGGCAACGCAGGGCTTTTTGCCAGCGCCAACGATCTCGCAATTCTCTATCAAACCATGCTGAACAGGGGTAGCTATGGTGGCGTGCAATATTTCAAACCGCAAACAGTCGACCTTTTCACGGCTAAGCAATCGGCAGTGAGCCGCCGGGGTTTAGGTTTCGACCGCTGGGACCCTATTGTTGATCGTCATTATCCGTCAAAGTTGGCATCCGATCAAACCTATGGCCACACCGGCTACACCGGCACTTGTGTTTGGGTAGATCCTAAATACGGACTGGTTTACATTTTTCTCTCAAACCGGGTAAATCCCAGGGTAACCGACAAACTGTCGAGTATGCAGATACGCGGCCGGATACAGGATGTGGTTTACCAGGCGATAGGCAAGGGATGTAATTGTGGTATAATGAGCTCTAATACAGGAAAATAACTGGCCAATATAAGGCATTTTCAGCAGCAGATAACTTTACACAGCAATAACACTATTGTCTTAAAATGCTGTTAAACTTGCAGCAGTGAAACTGCCACAGGCAATTGTCCCTCAACCGGCTGCGTGTCGTAGTTTCATTACCAGCAAGATCACAGTATGAAAATCGGAATAGTTTGTTATCCTACCTTTGGCGGCAGCGGCGTCATAGCGACCGAATTGGGCAAAGCTTTGGCCGACCGTGGGCACCAGGTTCATTTTGTGACCTACAACCAACCGGCGCGTCTCGATTTTTTCTCCGAGAACCTTTACTACCACGAGGTAGCGGTTTCTAAATACCCATTATTTGAATATCCGCCTTATGAGCTGGCGCTGGCCAGCAGACTGGTAGACGTGGTGCGTTTTGAAAAGCTGGATGTGCTGCACGTGCATTATGCCATTCCGCACGCCTCGGCTGCCTTTATGGCCAAGCAGATATTGATGACCTACGGCATCTACATCCCGGTAGTAACTACGCTGCACGGAACTGATATAACCTTGGTGGGGAAGGACAGGACTTACAGTCCTGTAGTTACTTTTTCGATCAACACATCAGACGGTGTAACCGCGGTATCTGAAAACTTGAGGCAGGAAACCTTCGAATTTTTCGAGATAGAAAACGAGATACGGGTAATACCCAACTTTGTTGACCTGACTCGTTTCAGCCTGAAGGCCAAAGATCACTTCAAAAAGGCAATTGCACCTGCTGGTGAAAAGATATTGATCCACACGTCCAACTTCC
>JAICXZ010000020.1 GCA_025934475.1 Mucilaginibacter sp.
AACACTGCGCCGCATACACGTCTGGAAATTGCCAACGGTCCTAACGGTTATGATGGCTGGGGTGGTAATACACCACTGCAGAACCTTGTGGATGATTACGAAATGAATAACGGTAAGATGATCACCGACCCAACTTCCGGTTACGATCCGCAGAACCCATATGTTAATCGCGACCCAAGGTTCTATGCTACTATCCTTTATAACAAGGCTCCTTACCGCGGTAGCACGGTAGATGTATTCTTACCAGGTGGCAAAGACAGTAACCAGGGACCTTCAAACTGGAATACCAGCTTGACCGGTTACTATTTGCGGAAATTTATGAACGATGCATACCCGATCGATAACCCGTGGGCGGTTGCCGGTGCACAACCCTGGATCTACTTCCGTTACGCCGAGATATTGCTGAACTACGCTGAAGCACAAAACGAAGCCGCTGGTCCGGATGGAACAGTGTATGCAGCGATCAACGCTATTCGCAGCAGGTCTTCCGTGGCTATGCCGGCATTGGCTGCAGGGCTCACGCAAGACCAGATGCGGACCGCTATTCGCGAAGAACGTCGCATAGAGTTGGCTTTCGAAGAGCACCGCTTCTACGATGTACGTCGCTGGAAAATAGCTATGACAACCGAAAATGTACCAGCATATGGGATGTCGGTTACAGTTAATGCTGCTAATCCGTCTGGCTATACCTATACTCAGAAGACAGCGCTCGCCGGCCGTGCTTTCCAAACACAACATTACTGGCTGCCTATTCCGTTGGCTGAAATACAGGCCTCTAATGGGCAGCTTACCCAAAACCCCGGTTATTAATTGAATTTGCGAAGTGGAATTGCCTGTGCTTTTCCACTTCGCATTTTGTTTCCTTCTGTTTTATCTGCTTACCAAACCCGATATCTATTATGAGGAAATTAATCTTATTCGCCTTTGCAACCGCATTATTCATTGTGGGTTGTAAAAAGGATGCTGTAAAGCAAGTAACGACAAGCAGCACAACGACAACAACAAGTACCAGCCCAGGAGGTTCGGTATCTGCCGGGGGCGTAAAAGCCCTGGCTTCAACACCTGCCAACGCTCTGGAAGGTGTAAACTGGGCGTGTACCGGCGATAATTTTGCTGACACCATCCTGGTACTAAGCGGCCTGACATCAGCGGATAGCTATTCGACCGTTACTGCAAAAACAAATTCAATTCTTACATCACTGATAAGCAACACCGGCGCCAATACTATCCGGATCCCGGTTAATTATGCTACTACTTCACAATCGTGGTGGAATTCTTATACCGGGGTAATCGATGCTGCCACAGCTAAGGGGTTGAACGTGATCATTGGCTGCTGGGAAGGTAAATCATCCGAAGACGGTAAGATTGACAATACAACCCAGTTTTGGGCGATGTGGCAAACGGTGGTCAACAAGTACGCCAGTAACTCAAAGGTTTACTTTGAAATATTTAATGAGCCTCACGGTTATTCGCTTACTGATTGGTCAAATATTTGTGTCCAGTGGCTTACTAATTATCCCAGCGTGCCGCAGGGCCATGTTTTGGTTGATGGCACCAGCTATGCCCAGGATGTGACCGGGGTAGGTGCTGATAGTCGTCTCACCAATTGCCTCTTGTCGATTCACGACTATACGTTTTTTACCAGCTCGTCACTTACGACGGCTTATTCCTGGGAAACAAGGCTTGCAGCCAATGTAGGCAACTACGCAAGTCGCACAGTACTTACCGAATTTGGCGTGACGATGAATAGCGGTGAGAATTTCACGGGGGCTATTGGCGGCAACGAAGATCAGGCCTATATCCAGGGATTTACTAACCAGGTTAGGGCTACCGGCATGGGTAGCGTATACTGGCCGGGCATCCGCACCGGCGACAGCTATGCGATGGAAACCCTCCAGGGATCGGGCAATAGCCTTACGCTTTCAAATAACAACGCTTCCGGCTTAAGCAGGTTGAAATATGGATGGGGAGTTGGAACAGGCGGTACCGATGTGTTTTATTCAGGCGCTTATTATCGTTTCCTGAACATGAACAGCGGGCAAGCCATGGACGTGAACGGAGGATCGACGGCAAATGGTGCAAGCGTTATCCAATGGCCTCAAAATGGTGGCAACAACCAACAATGGGTCATTACGGATAACGGCAATGGTTATTATAAAATAACCAATCGCAACAGCGGATTGGCGCTTGATGTAAACGGTGGCTCGACTACGGCTGGAGCAACCATTATCCAATGGCCGTGGAACGGTGGTAATAACCAGCAATGGACGCTGACATCGACCGGGACTGGGATTTATAAAGTGATTAACCGCAACAGCGGAGATGTAGTGGATGTAACAGGGGCCTCCAAAACCAATGGCGCTAACGTTATCCAGTGGACCTGGAACGGGGGCTCTAACCAGCAATGGCAGGTGATACAGGAGTAGAACTGTGCATTTGTTATTAATTTTATTAACATGAGAACTAAAATATTGCCTTTGTTTTGCCTGCTATTGTCGCTGGTAATTACTGACCGGCTGCAAGCGCAGCAAAACAAAGGTTCTTTGCTGTTCGATGATGGATGGCTATTTCATAAAGGAGATATTTCGAACGGCGAAAATGGCGGCACAAAAGGCACGCAATGGCGAAGCGTGCAATTGCCTCATGATTGGAGCATCGAAGGTCCCTTCAGCGATGAGTGGGCAAGTGCTACGGCTTATTTGCCGGGCGGCATTGGCTGGTATAAAAAGTCATTTACCGCGCCTGTAGGTTGGCGTGGTAAAAAAGTATTTATCAGCTTCGACGGGGTTTATAAGAACAGCGAGGTTTGGATCAACGGACATTACCTGGGTAAAAGACCCAATGGTTTTGTGCCTTTTGAGTATAACCTTTCACAATATCTCAATTTTGGCAAGAAGAATCTGATCGCTGTTAAAGCCGATCACTCCGAATTTGCGGATTCGCGCTGGTACACAGGTTCGGGTATTTACCGGGACGTTTATCTGGTTGTAAAGAATCCGGTTTATGTGCAGCCATTCGATATTGCATTTTCTACACCGAAGGTTTCGGCAAAATCAGCCTCAATTAAGGTAAATCTTGATGTAACCAATGCAAATGCGACCTCATCACGCGTAACATTAAAAATGCTTTTGGTTGATCCCAAAGGCAAAGTTGTGGTACAGGAGGAGCAAAACTTATCCACCAAACCGGGTTCAAATGCTGTTCAATTCCAGCATTCGATTTCAGACCCGCAATTATGGAGCGTCGATAATCCAAACTTATATCGCCTGCAAGTCTCGGTGATACAAAACGGGAAGGTGATTGACGGGGAAAGCCAATCTGTCGGCATCCGGAGCATTCATTTTGATGCGGACAAAGGCTTTTTCCTGAATGGTGAAAACCTGAAACTAAAAGGCGTTTGTATCCATGATGATGCGGGTGCATTGGGCGTAGCCGTGCCGAGAGAAGTTTGGATTCGGCGATTGAAAATTCTAAAAGAAGGTGGCGTAAATGCTTTGCGCCTTAGCCATAACCCGCATGCGGCCTACCTGTACGATCTATGTGATCAGATGGGTTTCCTGGTGATGGATGAGGCATTTGACGAATGGGCAATGGGCAAAAACAAATGGGTCAAAGGCTGGAATGTTGGTACACCATCAAAAGATGGTTATCACGAAGCTTTTAAAGAGTGGGCGCACCGCGATCTGGAAGCGATGATCAAGCGGGATCGCAATCATCCATCTATCATTCTTTGGAGTATTGGGAACGAGATCGATTATCCTAATGACCCATACTCGCACCCGGTACTTGATAGCGGCAAAAATCCGCAGATATACGGCAGGGGCTATTCGGCGAAGAATCCACCTGCGAGTGATATTACCGTCATCGCCAAAGATCTGGTTAAAACAGTAAAGGCTATCGATACTACACGGCCGGTTACAGCCGCGCTGGCGGGTGTGGTTATGTCCAACCAGGTTGGGTACCCCGAGGTACTTGATGTGGTTGGCTATAATTACCAGGAGTATCGCTATAAAGAAGATCATCAGAAATATCCTAACCGCATTATCTACGGGAGCGAAAACGGTATGGCTCGCCAGGCGTGGGATGTGGTAGATACCAATAAATATATCTTCGGCCAGTTTTTATGGACCGGAATTGATTACCTCGGCGAGGCCGGCCGATGGCCGCAACGGAGTAACGGCGCAGGCCTGATCGATTTGGCTGGATTTCAGAAACCGGAATACTATTATCGTCAAAGCTTCTGGGCAACCAAGCCGATGGCTTATTTGGGGGTAAAGAAAATTACCGAAGGCCAGGACAACGGCATCTGGAGCCATCGCAATGTGCAACCCTTATGGAACTGGCCGGATGGCAGCAAGCTCAGGGTGGAGTGCTTTACCAACTGCAAAGAAGCCGAACTTTTCCTGAATGGTAAATCGCTGGGCAAGGTATTGAGACATACCAGTACAGCACATATCCCTGGCTGGAATGTCGATTACCAGGCTGGCGAGTTATCGGTAAAAGGTTATAACGATGGAAAGCTTGTCGCCAATTACGCTATAAAAACTTTCGGAGAAGCAGCCCTTATACAGGCTGTCCCCGATCAAACAAACTTCCTGAGGTCAGAGAAAGGCGTTTGCCAGGTCGAACTGCAAATTGCCGATCAGGATGGAGCCCCGGTTTACTCTGCAGAGAACGATATGAGTGTGAACATATCGGGCGATGCAGAGTTGCTGGGTCTTGAAAGCGGAAGCACCACCAGTCACGAAGATTACAAAGCCAATCACCGCCAGGTATTACACGGTAAATTGATTGCCTATATCCAAACCAACGGGAAGCCCGGAAATATCATTATTCATTTTACTTCACCAAACCTCAAACCAGCATCAATCACATTAATTGTAAAATAATCACTCAGAAAATTCTTCAAATTTTATATGCATAAATTGAAATATATCATTGCCTCGCTGTTAGTGCTGTGGGTAATAAGTGCGGGTGCGCAGGGAAGCAAGCATACATTTGAACTGGCCGACTCAGCATTCCTGCTCGACGGTAAGCCTTTTCAAATGATCAGCGGGGAGATGCATTACCCGCGGATACCTCGTGAAGCCTGGCGGGCACGCATGAAAATGGCCAAAGCCATGGGCCTTAATACCATTGGTACCTATGTTTTCTGGAATTTGCACGAACCGCAAAAGGATCAGTTTGATTTCTCGGGGAATAATGATGTTGCCGAGTTTGTAAAGATCGCAAAGGAGGAGGGGCTTTGGGTTATCATTCGCCCTAGCCCGTATATCTGTGCCGAATGGGAGTTTGGCGGCTATCCTTACTGGCTTCAGAACGAGAAGGGATTAATTGTGCGCAGTAAGGAACCACAATATTTAAAAGAATACGAAGCATATATCAAGGAGGTCGGCAAACGGCTGGCGCCTTTACAGGTGAATCATGGCGGCAATATTTTGATGGTGCAGATAGAGAACGAATATGGCTCTTATGCTGCCGATAAAGAATACCTGGCTATTAATCAAAAGATGTTTAAAGAAGCCGGCTTCGATGGTCTGCTTTATACCTGCGATCCGCCGGCCGATGTAGCCAATGGACATCTCCCGGGACTCCTTCCTGCTGTTAACGGGGTGGCCAGTCCTGCAACGGTAAAGCAGACTGTCAAGAAAAATCATGACGGCAAAGGGCCTTTCTTCATTGCCGAATGGTATCCTGCCTGGTTCGATTGGTGGGGAACAGCACATCATACCGTCCCGGCAGGGCAGTATTCCGGCCCGCTTGATTCGGTGCTGGCCGCGGGTATCTCCATCAACATGTATATGTTTCACGGAGGTACCACCCGGGGATTTATGAATGGTGCCAATTTTAAAGACAACACGCCTTATGAACCGCAGATCAGCAGCTATGATTATGACGCACCGCTTGACGAAGCCGGCAACCCAACGCCGAAGTTTTTTACCTTCAGGGATGTGATCAAAAAGCATTTGCCTGCCAGGCATACTTTGCCTGAGGTGCCTGCTAAAAAACCGGCAATCAGCATTCCCAATATTAAACTGACTGCCTCGGCACCTATACTCAGCAATTTGCCAAGCCCTAAAAACAGTTTGGAGCCGCTTACTTTCGAGGATCTGCATCAGCCTTATGGTTTTGTTTTATATCGAACCAAGCTACAAGGAGGTAAGACCGGAACATTGCTTTTGGAGGGTTTAAGAGATTATGCCGTAGTGATGGTAAATGGTAAACGTGTGGGTACACTTGACCGCCGCCTGAAAGAGGACAGTTTGGTACTGACATTGCCAAAGGGACAGGCTAGACTCGATATTTTGGTGGAGAACCTTGGACGTATCAACTTTGGTAAATACCTGTTGCAAAACAAAAAGGGCCTCACCGGTAAGGTGCTTTTCGCCGGGAAAGAAGTAAAGCATTGGAGCATGTATGGTTTGCCGTTCAATAATACCGATGCCATTAAATACACCAGCACAGGGATCAATAGCCATCAGCCGGTGATTCTGAAAGGGACCTTTGATGTGGATACCCTGGGCGATACTTACCTCGATATGCAGAACTGGGGCAAGGGCGTAGTTTGGATCAACGGGCACAATCTTGGCCGGTATTGGCGTGTAGGCCCGCAGCAAACCGTGTATGTGCCGGTGGAATGGCTGAAGAAAAACGGTAATGAGATTGTGGTACTTGAGTTATTACAGCCGCACAAAACCATATCTGCTATTTCGACACCAATACTTGATAAACTTCAATAATGTCCGTGAACCCTATGATCAGTAGCTTATGTTCCCTGAATTACTAAAACACGAATTCGAGCGATTTTATAGTACTAAGCCCGCGGGGATTTATTTCTGCCCTGGTCGGGTGAACCTGATCGGCGAGCATATTGATTATAATGGTGGACTGGTAATGCCCTGCGCTATCAATATGGGCACTTTCCTGGTGATGGCGCCAAATACTTGCGGCAAGTTCAGGATACGCAGTCTTAATTTCGATGAGCACCTGGAGATACCGGTAGCCGACCGGTATAAAAAAATTGGCGGACTTTGGTACAACTATCCGCTGGGTATTATTGATCGCCTGGCGGTAGCTGGTAGTCGGCCGGGCGGGGTGGATCTGCTATACTTCGGCAACCTGCCTATTGGTTCCGGGTTATCTTCATCGGCGTCCATCGAGGTGCTGACAGCCTTTGCCCTGAATGATTATTTCGGCCTGGGCTATGACCGTCTCGGGCTGGTTAAACTAGCTAAAGAGACCGAGAATCATTTTATCGGCGTCAATAGTGGCGTGATGGATCCCTTTGCGGTTGTGTTTGGCATGAAGGATATGGCCATGGTGCTTAACTGCCAGGACCTCACCTGTAAGCAGGTAAGCTTCGGGCTCGACGACCGCATCCTGGCTATTGTGAACAGCAACAAACCGCATAATCTGGCGGAATCGAAATACAACGAACGAGTGCGCGAATGCAACGTCGCGCTGGGTTTGCTTAACCGGTATATAAGGGTCGAAAACCTTTGTCAGGTGACGCCCTGTCAGTTGGAGGCTTACAAAGACAGCATTCCTGATCAAACCATTTACAACCGGGCGCGTCACGTGGTTGAAGAAAACGAGCGCGTAAATAAAGCAGCGAAGTTGCTGAAGGAAAGCAACATCGGCGCCTTTGGTGAGCTGATGTATCAATCGCACCATTCGCTGAAAGAACTGTATGAAGTGACTGGAATTGAACTGGACAGCATAGTCGAGTTCAGCCAGGGTTGGGAGGGTGTTATCGGCGCCCGCATGACCGGCGCCGGTTTTGGCGGCTGCGCTATAGCGTTGGTAGAGAAAGATGCCTTCCCCGCTTATTCCAATGCACTTATTGATTTTTATGAGGACCGTATCGGTTATAAGCCGTCGATCTACCAATGCGCGGTAAGCGATGGGGTGAATTGGCTGCGGTGTTAATCGTCTGTAATATGATTTTTTTGATTTTAAAGATGGGCTATGATTTTAATAAATCATAGTTTCTCATTTAATCCCATACATCATAGTTCAAACAAATAGCCGGGCAAATGTCCGGCTGTCTGTTTGAATACGATTTGAAGAGTTTTAAAGATGGGCGGGATTCTCAAAACATCCCCCAAAAACCGTCATTGCGAGGCGCATCGTATTTATTATGTGTCCAATAGCGACGAAGCAACTCCCGACCATGCAGGTGTTTTTTGTCTGAACACGATTTATAGAATTAAAATGATTGACAGGATGACAATAATCCCGCTATTTCCTTATCTCATATAACAATTCCACCATTCCGTTTTTATAAGCTGTTACGCCTTTCAGGTGCAATGGATGTTCGTTTCCTATCTGGTCAAAAAATGGGGTCCCATTGCCCAGGATGATCGGAAGAATGGGCATTCTTATTTCATCGGCCAGGTTATTGCGAAGGAAGTCTTTTACAAGTACCGCGCCGCCTACTACCCAAACATTGCTGTAGTTTGGTTTCAGGTGTTCGTTTACCAGTTGATGTAGGTCGCCGGAGTAAAGTTGAATGTTGGGTTTATTAATCGGCAGCTTTCGGTGGGATAGTACGATGGTGGGGACGTCGCCGTACGGCCAGCCGTAGGCTTTTGAAAGTTCGAGGGCATGTTCGTACGTGCGGGCGCCCATGATGTAGCAATCGACGGTTTTGAGAAAATCGGCAGCGTCATGGTCGGACATAGCTACGCCTTTTTCATAGTTGTCTGTTGTTTCGAACCACGAGACGCTGTTGTCTTTTTTGGCGATCATACCGTCGAGGCTTGATACCATGTGGATGGTTATTTTGAATGGATCCGTTGCCATTGGGTGCTACGTTAACTAATATGAATATGCAAATTTTCGCGGCATTATCCGTTCTTAATTCATTTCTTTATTATTGTTGACCCATAAACAATTCAGGAAATTATCCGCCAAATGGTCTTAAAGCAAAGCATAAAGAATTTAGCTGCTAAAAACTCGGTTTTTAATATCATTTACCGGGTACTGGCAGGGGGGAAATTCTTTGGTCTGGTACTGGTAAATGCCCGGCGCCGCTCCGAGTATCTGACCCGGTTGCGCTATAAGGACATGCACTTCCAGGGCCCCACCTTTACGGCCAGGGACCGATCGCCCATCGTTTTTGATCAATGTGCCAAATATCTTCAGCTGGTTGCGCAGCCAAAACTGCTTTCTTTTGGGTGTTCGACAGGTGAGGAGGCGTTTACGCTTGCGGAGTATATGCCCAATGCCAGCATAACGGGAGTGGATATTAACCAATGGTGTGTTAAGCAATGTATTAAAAAGAATAAGTCTGAAAACCTGCATTTTTACCATCGTTTATCGGGCGAGTTTGACATTGACTCGGGTTATGATGCTATTTTTTGCATAGCGGTTTTTCAGCGGGCCGAGAATCGTTTTTTTAAGGAACGGATAACAGAGGGATTTACTTTTCAGCAGTTTGAAAACGAAGTAGCTATACTTGATACTAAACTAAAACCAGGAGGACTATTGATCATCAATCACAGCGATTTCAGTTTCGCCGACACTGAAATTGCAGGCCAATATTCACCACTTGCTTTCGAAGGCAACAAGAAACGCCATAATCGCCCTTTATTTGACCGAAACAACGTGCGGATTAGTGAGACGAGTGAGTATTATCGGGTTTTTGTGAAGAACGGGTAGGTTTGAGTGGCAGTGGCAGTTGCATTGGCAGCCGGAAAAATCTGTTTGCATGTTCACGAAAATAGGGGGTTTTGCATCGATTTTGCACTTTTGTAATTTTTAATTATTTGATAATTAGATAGTTGTGTGGATATCGGCCTGGCGGGCGCGCGGACGTGAACACATAGTGTATTGAGTTGATTGGATTTGAGTCAGTAGTTTTTAGCTTTTTGGTCAATTGCTGATTGTGGTTGATGTTAAGGGGCTCCTGCCGCGCTTGCTTAGTGTGTCCAATTTTTCGACGCTGTTAAAATGAAGCAACATCCGGAATATCCTGGATATATTCTTTATCTATAAATGAAGTTCAACAGGAATACGGCTGGGGCTGTTTTTGCACCGATGAAATAATTCTTATTAAATTTACCCGAATCAATTATACCTTTTGCTGTAGTGGATAATAAACTCATCGATGAAAACGCGATACGTCGGCTTATTGCCGGCGATGAATCTGTATTCACGGCGGTTTATGAATTGTATAGCGAAAAAGTCTACCGGCTGGCTTATCGATTTTTAAAAGATAAAGAGCAAAGCGAAGAAATTGTCCAGGAAACCTTCATCAATTTTTGGCTGGGCAGGGAAAAGCTTGATCCTGCAGGCGACTTGTGGCTGTATCTCTATGTGATTTCAAAGCGCCTGTCATTAAACGCCTTAAGGAAAATCGGCAGATCATCGGTTTTGATTGAGAAACTTTTACAGCAGATAAGCGACCTTCAAAATAACACTGAAGAATTTATTATTACCCATGACCTGGAGCAATACATCGAAAAAGCCATCGATAAGCTCCCGCACCAGCAGCAACTGGTATTTAAACTGAGCAGGATTGAAGGTTTATCGCATAAAGAGATCGCTGAGAAGTTGCAGATATCGCCCAACACCGTAAAGAACCACATGGTTGAGGCGTTGAAAACCCTGAAAAAACACCTGAAATACGCCGATTTTTGCTGTCTGGCATTTTTGTTAATCTATTTTTAACTTTTTTTTCATTTGAACTAGTCGTACCCATACCTGTCTGGTGTTCCCTCAATAACTAACCGCTCCTGCGGGGACCTATTATAAACCAAACAAGTATGCAACAAGCCCGGCTTAAACGCCTGTTAGCGGAGTATTTTAATAACTCGATAAGCAGCACAGACTGCGAAGAACTGCTAACCTATTTAAGTTCAGCAGATCCGGTTGAGCTGGACGAGCTGATCGATATAGAATTTGCAGCGTTGGATGAAGGCCCTGAGTTTAAGGGCCAACAATCGCAGGATGTGTTGAGCCGTATTAAAGCAGACCCGCGCTTTAATCAGCCTGCTCACGACGATCAGGAAGACAAACCTAAAGTCATCAAATTTTACCAGCGCCGTTTCGTGCAGGTCGCCGCGGCGATATTAGTCTTCTTCATCGCCGGTTTGGCGGTTTTCAATAACAGAAAAGCAATAACAGGCAGTAAACTCGCTAAAAATAACAAACCTGCCGCTATCGTTCCCGGCAGCAATAAAGCCATCTTGACCGTCTCGGATGGTAAGACTATCGTTTTGGATGCAGCTGCCAACGGCCTGGTCGCCAGAACTGGCGCGGGCGAAGTTCTGAAAACACAGCGCGGTCAGCTTGTCTATAAAGACAAAGCTTCAAATAATAGTGCGGCGGCTGTAGCCAATGTTGAATACAACACCTTAACGACTCCGCGGGGTGGCGAATACCAATTGGTTTTGCCCGATGGAACTAAAGTCTGGCTTGACGCTGCATCATCCATCACCTATCCGGTTGCTTTTACGGGCAATTCCAGGCGGGTTAAACTCACTGGCCAGGGTTATTTTGAGGTGGCCAAGAACAAGGAAAAACCGTTTTATGTCGACGTCAATCAATCTGAGATCAAAGTACTCGGTACGCATTTCAATATATCAGCCTATGATGATGACGGCCGGAATACTACCACTTTGCTGGAAGGATCTGTAGAAGTTACCAACAACAATAAGGTGGCTATGTTAAAGCCCGGGCAGCAGGCCATAATTGTTAAAGGGTCAGATAATATAGCCGTTTCAGAAGCCGACATCGAAGGTGCCATGGCCTGGAAGAATGGTTATTTCATATTTAATGATGACGACATCAGGGGCATCATGCGTAAAGTTTCCCGCTGGTATGATGTCGATGTTGACTTTCAGCGCGATTTTAGTGACCAGCATTTTGGTGGTACTTTCTATCGTTCAAAAAGCATCAATGAGCTTTTGGACCATTTCCAAAAGGTCGGAAATCTGCACTTTAAAGTTTCAGGAAGGAGGATAGTAGTTATGGATTAGTTTATACTCTCTCATGACGGTTATCCGGAAAAAAATTAACCAGGAGCGTTCGTACCGCCCCTGGTTATAAGCCAAAGGCTTAATGCCGGGTAATCAAACCAATTGCGACTTAGACAATCAATTATTAACCTAACACTCAAATGTATAAAATTTTATCAGATTTTAAAGGGGGAAGCATGCGCTGTCGCCTTTATAAACCCCTGCTCGTCATGAAGCTAACCCTGTTTTTGCTGACAGCGTCCTTTCTGCAATTATCCGCGGCAACATTTGCCCAGAAGGTTACCCTAAAGGTTAAAAATGCCAGCATCAGACAAGTGTTTGAAAAAATACAGGCTGAAACCAATTACGATTTTCTGTATACCGTAGAAGACCTGAAAGACACGCACAAGGTGACGCTTAACGTGGCAGATATGCCGCTGAAAAATGCGCTGGATATTTGCTTCCGGGATCAGCCTGTAACCTACACTATATCAAATACCAGCATCCTGATCACCAAAAAAGCGCTCGAAGCTGAACATGCGGTGCAACAGGTAACTATTACCGGCTTAGTAACCGATACTGCAAACCTGTCATTGCCCGGAGTCACGGTAAGAGAAAAGGGTACTAATAATGCCACCGTCACGGATGCCAAAGGCAAATATTCCATTACCGTTGCCGATAACGCTACGTTGGAATTTTCTTTCATCGGCTATACGACCACGAGCATACCTGTGTCCGGCAGCCCGACGATCAATGTGCGCCTAAAAGAAACGCCTACCAACCTTAATGAGATTGTGGTAGTGGGATACGGTACGCAAAAACGCTCTAATATCAATGGCGCCGTTAGTACCGTTGGCGCCAAAGACATAGGTAGCAAGCCGAACATGAATACATTTCAATCATTGCAGGGGGAATCGCCCAACCTGGTTATCCAGCAGCCGGTGCTTGATCCCGGCGCCACACCTGTTGTTAATATCCGGGGCGTAGGGACAACCGGCGATAACTCGCCCCTGGTTGTTATTGACGGTATCGTTATGCAGGGCCTGGGTAATCTTGCTACGCTGAATCCTAATGATATCGAGAATGTCACTATTCTTAAGGATGCCGGTTCGGCAGCCATCTATGGTTCCCGTTCCGCTAATGGCGTCATCCTTATTACTACCAAGAGCGGTAAACTGCACCAAAAAGCAACTGTTAATTACAATGGCAACTATGGTGTTCAAGTTCCAGATATACTGGTTCATAAGGTGGATGCGGCAGATAATGCCTACTACAAAAATGAAGCACTGGTGAATTCGGGACTGCCACCGGCTTATACACCCGATCAAATACAGGCTATAGCCGCTCAGGGCCGTGGCACCTGGGATATCAACCACTTATTGTACGATGCCCCAATGACCTCGCAAAATGTTAACGTAACCGGGGGAGGCGAAAATACATCATATTTTGTGGGCGCCGGCTACCAAAACCAGCTGAGCAACTTTGTTGGCAACGGCGGTTCAGGCGACAAGTTTGGCTATCAGAAGTACAATCTGCGCATAAACGAATCAACGGTGGTTGGGAATTTCAAATTCAATGCCATCTTGAATTATACCAAGAGCCGTAACAAGACAAATGCCTCGAATGATAATAATATTTTTGCCGATGCCAATCGTGTGCCGGCCAACTACAGCTGGCAGGACGCTCAGGGCAATTACCTGACAAACCCCGTGTCGTCGCAATTTAACCAGTTGGCCATTTTGAAAAACGGTGGCTATAACCAGTTTGATGGCGACGAAATATTTGGCAACTTAAATGGTACATTAACCATCACTAAGGGCCTTACGCTGACCGGCGTTTTTGGCGGAACGCTGGATAACAACGGTAATTTCTACCGCGATGTAGAGCAGCATTATTTGCCGCAAGGAGTTTCGGGCGACGACCGTACGGTGGCGGATAACAATGCCAAAACATCCATCTTTAATACCCAGGCTTACCTGGATTATACCAGAGCCTTCAACAAACATCACCTGCATGGC